>JAKLKT010000548.1 GCA_023150495.1 Planctomycetota bacterium | reverse complement strand
CCGCGCTCGCGCGGATCCCGGCCGGCGAGACGGTCGCGTACGGCACGCTCGCGAAGGGCCTCGGCCGCGCGGCGGCGACACGCGCGGTCGCGAAGGCCGTCGGCGACAACCGGATCGCGATCCTCGTCCCGTGCCACCGCGTGGTCGGCGCCGACGGGAATCTCACGGGGTACGGCGGCGGCCTCTGGCGCAAGCGGCGGCTGCTCGAGCTGGAGTCGCGCGCCCCCGGAACCCCCTGAGATCGCCACGGTAGAATCCCGCGCGCATGTACCAGACGCGCGGGCTCCTCAAGCGCACGCTTCGCGTCCGCTACCCGAAGGGAAAGGGCCGGATCGCCCTCCGCACCGAGCTCGACTGGGACAAGGACGTCGAGCCGAAAGCTGTCTCGCGCGACGGGACGACCTCCACGTTCGCGCTCGAGGCGCGGAAACCGTTCGTCTACTTCAAGCCTGTGCTGCGCACGGACGACGGCGTGCGCTGGGCCGTCGGCGCCAACATGCTCGCGCTGATGACCGCGGACGCGCGACGGGACGTGTACCCGTGGTTCGAGAGCCCGGCGACGGGGTCGTTCTCGCCGCTCATCGAGATCGACTCGAGGATCCTCGGCCGGAAGCATCTCGTGCGCGCGTACCTCCCGCCGGGCTACCACGGGAACCCGCTGCGGCGCTTCCCCGTGCTCTACATGCAGGACGGCAAGAACCTCTTCTTTCCCGAGGAGGCGTTCGCCGGGCAGGAGTGGCAGGTGGACGAAGCGCTCGGGCTGCTCGACGCGATGGGCGCTGCCGACGCCGCGGTCGTCGTCGGCATCCACTCGGCGGACCGGATGATGGACTACACGAAGCCCGGCTACGCGGCGTACGCGCGGTCGGTCGTGCGCGAGATCAAGCCGGCGGTGGACCGCCGGCTGCGCGTCGTGGAGGGGCCCCGGGGAACCGGGGTGATCGGCTCGTCGCTCGGCGGGGTCGTATCCTTCTACATGGCCTGGCAGTACCCCGAGGTGTTCGGCTTCGCGGGCTGCATGTCGAGCACGTTCTCCCACAGGGACGACCTCATCGACCGCGTGCTCAAGGAGCCGAAGCGGAAGACGAAGTTCTATCTCGACAGCGGCTGGCCGGGCGACAACTACGAGGTCACGCTCGCGATGGCGATGGCGCTCGAGCGGCGAGGCTACCGGCCCCGCGAGGAGTTCCTGCATCTCGCGTTCCCTCTCGAGGCGCACGACGAGCGAGCGTGGGGCCGGCGGCTGCACCTGCCGCTCCAGCTCGCGCTCGGGCGGCAGGGGCGGCGGCCTTGAGCGGGAGATTCTCCAAGGCACAGGTCGATGCCGCGAACCAGTTCGTCGACGCGACGATCGCCGCGCTGAAGGACGGAAAGGGCGTGCACGCGGAGACCGCGGTCGCCGCGACGGCGCGCATGGCCGGCACGTTCCTGCTGCGCTCGTTCGGCCTCCCGCTCGACGGCATCGAGCCGGGCTCGGCCATCCTGTCGGACAAGGCGAACGAGGAGGGACCCGAGCTCCTGAGCATCCTCGGCGGCGTCCTAGCCCACCTGGGCGTCGATCTCGACACGGGGCAGCTCGGCGACGAGCCGGGGCCCGACACGAAGCCGCTGCTCGGCTTCCTCGAGACGCAGCGGAAGCTCGAGCCCTTGTACGCGCGGATCCGCGAGCGCCTCGGTCTCTCGGTGAAGGACGCGGCGGAAGCCGCGGCTGCGGCGACGGCGCTGCTGATCCAGAGGACCCTGCAGGTCCTGAACCCGAACGTGGCCTTCCACATCGCCGCGTATGGCTTCATCGAGGGCGCGAAGACGGCTCCGGATCCCCTGGCGTGACCCGTCGGGGCTTGCCCCCGGCCTCCGGATGCGGACCCCAAGTCCGCATCCCTCCGCCCTAACCCTCGGCCGAAGCGACAGTTACGCGCGCCGGACCGTGTACTCGGTACCGTGTCTACACGAACGGGACGGGGGCGTACTCCGCGCCGAGGACCGCGCGCGAATCGGCCTTGAGCCAGCGGTCGAGCACCGTCGCGTACACCTCACGGAAGTCCGTGTGGTGCTTCAGGTCGCCCTGGTCCAGGTCCGCGAGCGAGGGGTGCGCGCCCTTTAGGCCGCCCTTCACACGCCCCCCCATCACGAAGAGCGGCGCCGCCGTCCCGTGGTCCGTCCCGAGCGAGCGGTTCTCCTCCACCCGCCGGCCGAACTCCGAGTACGTCATCAGGAGCACGCGCTTGTCGAGCCCTTTCGCGCGCAAGTCCGCCTGGAACGCCGCGAGCGCGTCGCCGAGCGTCTTCATCAGCACCGCGTGCGCGTTCGCCTGCCGCGAGTGCGTGTCGAACCCCGAGAGCCTCACCGCGTACACCCGCGCCGGCAGCCCGCCCTCGACCAGCCGGGCGATCTGCCACAGCCGCCGCGCGAGGTCCGTGTCCGGGTACCCCCCCGGCTCTCCGCTCCCGAGCGCCTTCTCGAGCCGCTCCGCCGTCCGGTACGCCACGGCGCCCGCGCGACGCACGTGCTCCGCCACGCCTTCGCGCGGCCGCGCGACGAGCGCCGCGAGCAGCTCGCGATTCCCGCGCACGCGGAAGCTCTCCGCGTCGGCGACCGCGGGCACGACCACGCGCTCGCCCGTGATCGCGAGCGAGAGC
>JAKLKT010000547.1 GCA_023150495.1 Planctomycetota bacterium | reverse complement strand
GACCGGCTGCAGCAGATCGACCGGGAGGGGGCGGTGCCGTCGGTCGCGCTCGGCGACCTCGGGCCGCCGCAGCTGTCGAAGTACCTCTTCGAGCTCTACCTGATGCGCGAGCTCTGGCCGACGGTCGCCGAGGCGGTCGCGAGCCTGCGCGCGCCGGACGCGGGGAAGAAGCTGGCGGCGGCGCTCGACGAGCGCCACGACCTCCGCGACGCGATCATCTCCGTCGGGATCCCGATCCTCCTCCCCGACGGGAAGACGTTCCTCCGGGGCCCCGAGGTGAAGATCCCGGGCTACGACCCGGCGGTCGCGCCGCGGAAGGCGACGCCAGCGGAGATCGACCGGTACGCGCAGAAGGGCTGGGTGGACCTGCGGGCGCCGTCGCTCCAGCGGTGGGCGGACCGGCTGCGGCGCGTCGTCGACTCCTACCGGCTCGCGGCGAGCGGCGCGTCGGAGGCGATCAGCCGCGAGAGCTACGGCCGCGAGGACTTCCGGGTCGGCGAGATCGTCGCCTGGATCTTCGCGAACGAGCCCGAGTTCCTCGGCTACCGGATCAAGTAGCGCGCTCCCGTGCGTGGTGTGAGGGGGCTCCGGGGGCCGTACACTGGAGCGCCGTGCGGGTCGCGGTCCTCTGCGCGGTGTTCGTCCTCGGCGTGCTCCTGGGCGCCGTGATCTGGCCCTCCCGCCAGGCCCCCGCCCGCCCGCCCAGGGCCGACGTGCCGACGTCCGGGAACGGCGCGGCGGCGACGTCCGATCGACCGCAGAGGGGGCCCCGGGAGGTCGAAGCCATCGCCACCGAGGCCGAGGCCCAGCTCGAGCGCAGCATCGCGGACCCGGAACGGTGGACCTCGGGCGCGGGCACGCTCACCGGCACGGTGCGGGACTCTGCCGGCGCCCCGGTCGCCGGGTGCGTGATCACGGCGCTGCCCGACGGGAACCCGTTCGGGCTCGGGCTCGGCATGCGTGCGGCGCGCCGGCGCCCGCACGAGGACGCGGACTTCCGCGAGGTCGCGCAATCCGCGATCGAGGGCGAGCTGTGGCGGCGGCGGTCGCGCCGGACCGCCACGACGGGCCCGGACGGGCGGTTCGTGCTCGAGGGCATCTCCGACCTCGGCTACAAGCTCCACGCGTTCCATGAGGGCTATCACGTGGAGCCCGCGGTCTCGAAGAACTCCTACGCGGCGGGCGACATCGTCGACTTCGTCGCGCAAGCCGTCGTCGACGTCCGCGTCGAGGTCCGTTTGCCGGACGGCTCGCTCGCTCCGGGCGCGTGGCTGAGCTGGCACGGAGCCTCGCGGAGCTGGGCCGAGTGGTGCCCATGGGCTCCTCTCGACCGCGTCCGGCTGCCCGTGGGTCATGCCACCCTCACCGTCGCTGCGTGGAAGGGCCGGCAGCAGTACCACGCCGAGATCGAGACCGACCTCGCCGCCGGCGCGCGCGACACGCTCGTCCTGCAGGTGGAGGTCCGCGCCCTGCGCATGCTGACCGCGCGGCTCGTGCCTCCCGAGGGCCTCGCGATCCCGTACGTCGTCGAGCTCCGCGCGCGGCGGCTCGGCGGCTCCGAGCAGGTCGACGCGAGGACCCTCGCTTCCGATGACCTCCCGCTCCAGGGCTACTCCGCGTCGGCCGGCACGGCGGCATGGCAGAACGTCGGCAGGGGACGCCATCTCGTCGCCGCGTTCTCCGGCCCACGGAAGCTCCTTGCGCATGCGGTCGTCGAGGTCGCCGACGGACCCCTCGATGTCGTGCTGCCGATGGACGACCCGCGCGAAGGCCCTCACGTCGTCGTCCGGGTCCTCGCCGACGATGGCGCGCCCGTCAGGGACCACGTCAGCTTCTGCGCGTTTGCCGGGCAGTGGTACGTGCCGACCTCCGCCTTCCCGCTCGCCGCAGGCGGATGGGTGCTCGCGATCGAGCGCGAGCATGAGCTCGCCGGCGCGGGCAGGATCCGCGCATCGGCGGGCGAGTACGGATCGGCGGAGGTGGCCCACGACCTGCGCACGCCCGGGCCCGTGACGATCCGGTTCGCCGAGCCTGCGCGTTTGCGGTTGCGCGTGGAGGGCTACGACGGCAGCGGCTTCGAGAGCCGGGTCATGGCGGTGCTCGCCGAGGAAGGAGTCGAACACCAGGCCCTGCTGGACGCGGACGGGACCGCGAGCCTCGTCACCCAGCCGGGGGAGTGCCGGCTGCGGCTCGCGGTGACGGACGGGGACAAGTCCTGGCCGGTCCTGCAGCAGCAGGTGGGCCTCAAGTCCGGCACGAGCGAGAGGACGATCCGCATGCCTGCGCTCCACTCCCTGCGCGTGCGAGCCGGTCCGGAGTGGCGGTGGACCGCCCGTATCAAGCTCCGCTCCGAGGACCCGGCGATCGGGTCCCTGGAACGCGAGGTACAGCTGGAGAAGGACTCCGTCGCGGTCTTCGAGGGCCTCGGTGCGGGGACCTACACGATCGCGTACGGGGAGAAGTCGATCGAGGTCTCCGTGCCGAGGGCGGAGGTGACGGTCGAGTAGCGGGACTCCTGCCCCCGGACCCCCTCTGCCTCACCCTGCCGGCGGGCGCCGCTCGGGCTACTTGCCCGCGGCGGCGAGGCTGTTGACCGCGGCCGCGAGGCGGCTCTTGATCCGCGCCGCGGCGTTCTTGTGAA
>JAKLKT010000546.1:2669-3667 GCA_023150495.1 Planctomycetota bacterium | reverse complement strand
CGTCCGCGGCGACGGCGACGTCCGCGCGGTCGGAGACGAGGAGGAGGCAGTGCGCCGCTCGCGTGGACGGGCGGAGCTGGCGCACGAGCGCGAAGAGGTCGCGCGCCGTCGCCTGCGGGTGCCGCACGAGGATCGCGCTCGCGCCCCCCGACATCGCCCGTGCGGCGGCGTCGAGGGCCTGCCGGACGTCCCCCGAGGGCTCCGTGATGCAGACCGCGCTCAGCTTCGGGGCCACAGGAGGGGCTCCAGGCCGCGGACGAGGCCCTTCATCCCGCCGATCTTCCGGCAGGCGAGCAGCACCCCCGGGACGAACACCTCGCGATCAACGGTGTCGTGGCGGATCACGAGCGTCTCGCCCGGGCCGCCGAACCACACCTCCTGGTGCGCGATCGAGCCGGGGAGCCGCATGGAGTGGACGGCCACCTCCTCGACGCGGCCGCCGCGGGCGCCCGGCGCGGTCTCCTTCTCCTCGACCGCGGCCGGCGGCGCCTTCCGCGACCTCGCGATCCTGCGGGCCGTCTCGGATGCGGTCCCGCTCGGCGCGTCGATCTTCTTCTCGTGGTGGCGCTCCATCACCTCGACCCACGGGTAGAAGCGCGCGGCCTCCTCGGCGAAACGCATCATGAGGACGGCGCCCAGGGCGAAGTTCGGGGCGACGAGGCACGCGACGCCGCGCTCGCGCGCGAGCGCGTCGAGGTTGCCGAGCTGGTCCTCGTCGAGGCCCGTGGTGCCGACGACGGCGTGGACCTGCGCGCGGAGGATCGCGGTCACGTTGCCGAAGACCGACACCGGGGTCGTGAAGTCGACGGCGACGGCGGGCTTCGTGCGCGCGAGGGCCGCGCCGAGATCGTCCCCGAGGTCGACGGCGCCCGCGAGCACGAGGTCCTTCGCGGCCTGCACTCCCTTGACGACGAGCGAGCCGACGCGGCCCTTCGCCCCCACCACGAGCACGCGTGTCACGGCGTCCCCTCCGGAAGCGACGCGGCGTAGGTCGCGAG
>JAKLKT010000546.1:0-2641 GCA_023150495.1 Planctomycetota bacterium | reverse complement strand
TCGACGGAGCCGGGCCGCAGTTCGCGGACGCGCCGCAGCGCCTCCTCGACGGGCATCCCCTCGCCGACGAGGTACGCGGCGAGGATCGTGCCCGTGCGTCCCATCCCGGCCGTGCAGTGCGTGACGACGGCGCCGCCCCCGTCCACGACCCGGCGGATGAACCCGACCGCGTCGCGGAGCTGGTCGAGCGTCGGGCTCGTCATGTCGACGACCGGGATGTGGTGGACGTCGAACCCGGCGAGCTCCGGCTTCCTCTCCGTGAGCGAGAGGACCGCCGTGACCCCCTGCTCCCGGAGCCAGGCGAGGTCGCCCGGCCGCGGGCGCGCCATGCCGGCGACGCGCCCCTCGACGATCCAAGAGAAGTTCAGGGGCATCTCAGAGCCGGTCGCGCACGTACTCGGAGATGACCTGGAGCGCGCGGCGATCCTCGTCCCGGAGCCAGGTGAAGCAGACGCCCACGCGGTACGCGCCCTCGTCCTCGTCGCACCAGACGACCCGGCCGACCGCGACCACGGGGTCCTTCCTCCCCTCGAGGGAGAGCTCAAGGGCGAGATGCTGGTCGCGCTCCAGGCGAGAGGGCGCCTCGAGGCATAGACCCGAGGCGGAGAGGTTGAGCGTGCGGGCGGCGGTCGTCTTGGCGTCGGCCGCGCCCTCGCGGATCGCGCGGAACGCGACGCGGCACCGCTCCGGGATGCGGGGGGCCCGCCGGCGATCCGGTTCCTCGGAACCCGTCATGTGCGCTGCGCTCCCTTCTGGCCTCGACCCCGAGCCCGCCGGGCACACGCCCGTCCCCAAGTCCCGGAGCCTCCGGATACACTCGGTATCCTGTCCCAGAATATCCGCCATCCCTCCCTATCCCGCAAGGCCGGACGCGGCTTCCTGCGCGCCCTGAAGGGGCTTTTCGGCCGCCGCACGGTCGAGCGCGCGGCGGAGAGCCTCGACGTGCTCCGCCGGGAGTACGAGGCCGGGCGGGAGGAGGCCCGTGACGCGGACTCCCCTTCCCCGCGCCCCATCCCGCACAAGGACGTCACTTCGGAAGACGGGCCTCCAGCGCAAGGACCCGCTTCTCCAGCTCGAGCGCCGCGTCCAGCTCGTGGGTGAGGACGGTCGTCCCCTGCGGCGGGATCCTCCCCTTCCCGAGGAGGTCCTCCTTCTCCTGCATGCGCGCGCGGAGCTCGGTCTCCTGCTTCTCGAGCGCGCGCATCTCCTCCTGCCGCTTCCCGAGGCGGTCCTTGAGCTCGTCGGTGGTGAATCCCTCCGGCGGCTTGTCCACGCCGCGATCGATCCGGTCGAGGTACCCCTGGATCTCGACGATCCCCTCGGCGAGGTCGCTCCGGGCCTTGTCGAGCGCCGCCTGCTGCCCGCGCAGCATGGCGAGCTCGCGCCGGACGGACTCCTCGGCCTCGCGGTCCACGGCCATCCGCGCGGCGGTCAGGAGGATCTCCACGCGCTTCCGGGCCGCGTCGACGAAGCGTCTCTCGGGCGTCTTGCCCTCATCGAGATCCTTCTCCATCGCCACCACGTCGTCGACGACATCCTCGCGCATCTCCCGGATCTGGGGGCTCCCGGTCGTGGGGAGGACAGGGGGCTTCGGGGGCGTGGCCACGGACGGCTTCCCGCCGGTCGTCCCGGCCTTCGCGGGGTCCTTGTCGCAGGCGGGCGCGAGGAGGAGGAGCAAGGCGGGAAGCAGGCGGCGCATCCGGGGGATTGTACTCGCGGTTGTCAGAGGGCCCGGAGGAGGCGGATGAAGGCGGGGAAGACGGCGAGGGAAGCGGGCGCCGCGACGAGCGCCGCCGCCCCGGTGAAGAGGCCGAACCGGGCGGTCGGGAGGAAGGCCGAGAGCGAGAGGCAGAAGAGGCCCGCCGCGAGAACGACCGTCGAGAGGACGACCGCCCGCCCCACCGCCCCGACGGCGTCCGGCAGCGCCTCGTCGAGAGTGCGCCCGAGGGCCCGCTCGCGGGCGAGGCGGAAGGCGACGTGCAGGGCGTTGTCCACGGCGAGGCCGATCGAGACCGCGCCGACCGCGACCGCGGAGACGTCGAGTGTGACCCCGGCGGCCGCCGCGCCGCCGAACACCGCGAGCGGCGGCAGGACATTGGGGACCACCGCGGCGACCCCGAGCCGCGGCGAGCGCAGGGCGAGCGCCACCGTGAGGAGGACGACCCCCGCCATGAGCGCCGCGCTCCCGGCGAGGTTGTGCACGAGGTCCTTGGTGGTGCCGACCGCGCGGCGGTAGAGGCCCGTGAGCTCCATCGTTCCGGTCGATGCGCGGCGCGCGGCCTCCTCGAACCGGTCGAGCACCGCGGGCGACGCGCCGTCGGGGACGCGGACCTTCACGCGGTAGCGGCGCCGCTCCCGGTCCTCGAAGCGGGCGGTGATCGGCGCGTAGGTCGCGCGGAGGTACTCGAGCGCCCCCTCGGTGTCGATGGCGATCGGGCTCGCGCGCTTGCCGAAGTCGACAAGCGTCGCGAGGCTCATCGCGCTCCGCGCGCCCGCCTCCATTGCGCCCGCCCCGAACCCGTCGAGGTCCGCGAGGACGGCCTCGATCGGCACGCCCGGCCGCGGCTCGAGCACCGCATCCACCGGGACCGTCGCCGTGAGCCGCTCCTCGAGGAACGCATAGGTCTTCGCGATCCGGCTC
>JAKLKT010000545.1 GCA_023150495.1 Planctomycetota bacterium | reverse complement strand
AAGCGTCTCAGTTCGATAGGACTTCATGCGCCGGTACGTCCCCGTCCTCCTCCTCCTCACGGCTTGCGCCGACCTCGCGAGCCCGCCCCCTGCGCCGCCCGTCGCACTCTCCGTGCTGACGGGAGCGGCCGAGGGCGCCGCCGCCGAGGAGATCCTCGGCACCACCGGCCAGACGGTGCGCCTCCTGCGCGCCGTGCCGCCGACGGCTCTGCTCACGCTGCACGTGCCGGACCTGAGGAGTGCCGCCGACCGCTTCCGGCAGACGGGCCTCTACCGGTGGCTCTCGTCGCCCGAGCTGAAGCAGGTGTTCGGGGAGTCCGCGCTGCAGATGGCGGTGCCCGGGGCGGCAGGCGCGCCCGACGTGTCCCAGATCCTCGCCGCGCTCCGCGGCGAGGTGGTGATCTGCGTCGAGTCCATTGACCCGCTCGCGCCGTCGCCGTTCGACGGGGTGCGGCTCCTCGCCGGCCTCACCGTGCGCGGCTCGGAGGCGCGCGCGGAGGAGGCGATCGCGTTCCTCTCCGCGGCCGCCGCGACGCAGGACGGCGTCCACGTCGAGAAGGGCACGGTCGGCGGGCACCCCTACTCGCGCATCGTCGGCAAGCGGCCCACGCCGTGGGTCGTCGAGATGGCGCTCTACGACGACGCATTCCTCGCGGGGCTCGGCCGCGAGACGGTCACGGCGGCGATGGACCGCCTGCAGAACGACGAGCTGCCCTCGCTCGCCGAGGAGCCCTCGTTCCAGCAGCCGATGACCCGCTGCGGCGACCCGCGCGACGCGCTCCGCATGCACCTCGCCCTCGGCACGGTCCTCAATCGCTTCGGCCCGATGGTCCCGCCCGAGATGGCCCGCGTGGTGAAGGCCCTCGGCCTCGACCAGGTGCGGTCGCTGGCCATGGCGGTCCGCTGCGAGGGGAACGACATCGTCCTCTCGCAGGTGCTCGACTCCCCCGGCGGGAAGGATGCCCTGACGCAGCTGCTCGGCGCGCACACGGCCGACCGGAGCTTCATCGACGACCTCCCGGCGGACACCGCCTCGTTCTCGCTCTTCGCGATCGACGGCCGGCGCCTCCTGCGCGCGGCGCGCGAGGCGCTGCCCGAGGGGCCCCGGCGGGAGCTCGACGAGACGCTCGCGGCGCTCAAGGAGAGCGGCCTCGACGTCGAGACCGACGTGTTCGACGTCTTCGGGCCGCGCTGCGCGCTCGTCAACGTGCCCACCGACCGGCCGGAGGGCGCCGGCCTCGACGCGATCTGGGGCCAGCTGCTCGGCACCGCGCTCGTCTGCGACGTGCCGGACCCGGCGCGGGCCCGCGCGATCCTCGACCGCCTCCCGGAGCGCAGCCGGTTCGCCACGCGCCGCGCGGTGCTCGTCGAGGGCCTCGCGGGCTTCGCCTACCGCTTCGACACGGACCAGCTGCCCGAGGACCTCTGCATCTGCTACGCGCTCGTGGACAACCACCTGATCGTGGCGGCGAGCGAGGCGGCGTTCAAGCGCATGCTGCGGCGCCGCTCGCCCCAGACGGCGGAGCGCTTCCGCGGCCTCCTGCGCGAGGTCCCGGAGAACGCGGTCATCGTGACCTACGACGACCTCCAGAAGGGTCCCGGCGCGGTTCTCGAGTCGGTCCTCGCTGGGCTCCCCGGCGGCACCCCGCTCCCCGGCGAGCGCCGCCGCCTCGGCCCCTCGAGCGGCATCCTGAAGAGCCTCGGCCCCTCTCTCTCTTGGACCGTGGCCGACCAGCACGGCATCCTCTCCGTCACGCGCTCCCCCACCGGCGGCTTCGGCAGCCTCGGCGGCCTCGGCGGGCTGCTCATGATGGCCGCGATCGCGGTGCCGAACCTCCAGCATGCGCGCGTGGAGCAGAACGAGGCGGCCGCGGTCTCGACGCTCCGCGCCATCTACACGGCGCAGCAGACCTTCCGCACGAACGCGCTCCGCGACGGGGACGGCGATGGCGAGGGCGAGTTCGGCTTCCTCGGCGAGCTCCTCGGCCAGCCGCGCGCCGGCGAGAAGCGCGCGCGCTCCGCGACGCCGCTCGTGGGCGGCACGTTCCAGCAGCTGGGCGGCGACTACACCAGGGGCGGGTATCGCTTCCGCGTCTACCTGCCGGCGGAGGACGGGACTCCGATCGGCGAGAACGAGAAGGAGGCGCGCCTCCGCCGCGTCGACGGCGACCTCGCGGAGACGGTGATGGTCGTGCTCGCTTGGCCGGTGAGCCGGGGCATGTCCGGCCACCGCGCGTTCTACCTCGACGGGGAGGGCCGCCTCCTCGCCTGCCTCAACGGCCCCTACGCGGGCGAGAACGCCCCGCCGGCGGACGTGATGAGCTCGCAGGAGATGAACCTCGCCTCCCGGCCGCTGCGCGACGTCGAGATGCCGCGCGACGGCAACCGCTGGGTGCGGGTCCGCTAGACAGATCGGGGGGGGCTTCGGGGGACGGGCGCCCTGCTCCTCGGGCGCGTTCCGGGCCGGCGCGGTCTCAGCCGGCACGATCTCAGCCGGCACGATCTCAGCCGGCGCGATCTCAGCCGGCGCGATCTCAGCCGGCACGATCTCAGCCGGCGCGGTCTCAGCCGGCGCGGCGGACGCGGTGCGCCTCGTCGCGAAGCTCGAGGCGGCGGCCGCAGTTGACGCAGTAGAAGTAGGTGCGCTTGCGCATCC
>JAKLKT010000544.1 GCA_023150495.1 Planctomycetota bacterium | reverse complement strand
GCGCCGCCGCCGCCTCGTCGTCGAACCTCCGCGCGAGGACATGGCCGAGGAACGACGCGAGGAGGAGGCCGACGCCGGCGCCGATGAAGAACGCGTTCGCGAAACGCGCGGCGCGACGCGCGAGCGGCGAGGCGACCGCCGCGTCGAGCCACGCGCCGACCACGATCGAGAGCGGCGCGAAGAGCGGCGTCAGGTAGCGGTCGCGCTTTCCCGAGACGAAGGAGAAGAAGACGAATCCGATCGCCGCCCAGAGGAGCATCGCTCGCGGGAGGCCCCGCCGGCGCCACGCCCACGGCGCCGCCCACGGGAGGAAGAGCACCCACGGGAAGAAGAGGCCGAAGAGGTAGGGTACGTAGTACCAGAAGGGCCTCGCGTGCGACCACGACTGGACCGCGCGGCCCACGTTCTGCTTCCAGAGGATCGCGTCCGTGTACGCGTCGCCGCCGCGGACGCACGCCGGCCACAGCCAAGCGGCGATGATCGCCGCCGTGAGCGCCGGACCCCACACGAAGTGCCAAGAGCCTCGGCGACCCTCCCGAGCCGCCGCTTCGGCCCCCGGTCCCCCCCGGAATCGCCACGCGACGACGCCGAACAGCGCGAGGACGATCGCCACCGGCCCCTTCACGAGCACGGCGAGGCCCATGCCCGCGTAGAAGAGCACGACCCACGGCCCGCCGCGGATCCAGCCGTAGACCGCGGTCGTGACCAGGAACGTGAGCACGACGTCGAGCACCCCGAACCGCGACAGCCACGGGAAGAAGACCGCCGTGCCGAGGGCGGCCGCGGCGAGGAGCGCCGCCCGGTCGCAGAGGTAGCGGCGTGCGAGCGACCAGGTGAGCAGGAGCGTGCCGAGGAAGGCGAGGCCGGCGACCACGCGGCCCGCGTTGAACCCGAGGCCCGCCATCTGCCCGAGCGCCGAGAGCCAGAAGAAGAGCGGCGGCTTCTCCGAGTAGATCGCGCCGTTCAGGTGGGGGACGAGCCACTCGCCGGTCACGCGCATCTCGCGCGCGACCTCGGCGTAGCGCGGCTCGTCGGGGTTCCAGAGGTCGCGGAGCGGCAGCGACGGCAGGAAGGTCAGGGCGCCGAGCGCGCAGAGGAGGAGGGCTTGCCGGGAGGGGCGCAGGGGCCCCGGTTTACCACACGGCGGCGCCGGGTTCCCCCGGACCCCGTCATCGGATGACCCGAGGTCTCCCTCTCCCTACTTCCGGGTCGGCACGACGAGCACCGGCCCCGTCGCCCGCTGGACGACGCGCTCGGCCACGCTGCCGAGCATCAGCCGGTCGAGGCCGTGCCGCCCGTGCGTGCCGACGATCGTCACGTCGGGCGAGAGCTCCTGCTCGGTGGCGAGGATCCGCTCCCCCGGGCGGCCGGCGAGGACGCGCGTCGGCTGCATCACCTTCGGGTCGATGCCTTTCGAGAGGCGCTCGACCGCGGCCTCGGTCCACTCCTTCGCCGCGTCGAGGTTCTCCGCGGGGATCACGAGCGGCACGCCGTAGAGGCCGTACTCCGGGGCGACGTCGATCACGTGGAGGAGCGTCAGCTCGCCCTTCGGCCCCGCGAGGGTCCGGCCCATGTCCACGAGCTGGCGCGACTCGTCGCCGAGGTCGATCGCGACGAGGATGCGGCGGAAGTCGTCGTAGACGAACTCCCTCGTGTCGGCACCGCGGCCCCGGTAGGTGAGCACCGGGACCGTCGAGCGGCGGACGACCTCCGCGGTGACGCTCCCGAGGAAGAAGTGGCGCCAGCCCTGGTGGCCGGCCGCGCTCATGCAGATCCAGTCGACCTCGCGCTCCTTCGCGAACTGCACGATCGCCTCGGCGACGAAGAGTGCCTCGACCACGACGGTCGTGACCGGGGCGCCGGCGCCGAGCGTCTTCCCGACGAACCGCTCGACCTTCTCGCGCACGCCCGCGAGGTGCCGGCCCGTGACCTGGCCCGCGTCCGCGAGCTCGCCGGTCGAGGCGAGCACCTCGGCGAGCCCGGCGGTCGCGCTCTCGACGTGGAGCGCCGTGATCCTCCCGCCGAAGCGCCGCGCGAGATCCGCGGCGACGCGGAGCCCGGCCCGGGAGGCCTCGGAGAGATCGATGGGGACGAGGAGGTGGGTGGGCTCGGTGAGCGACATGGCATATGACCCCGAGGCAAATGCTAAACCAAAGGCCCCGGCGGCGCCCGCGCGCCCCGGCCGCGCCAAAACGCGCGCGGGATTCCCGAGCGGCGGCGCGGCCCGCCCGTTGCTGCGTTTTCGGGGGGTCCCGGGGACCCGCGGAGGTCGTCATGGTGGTCGCAACCAAGCTGAAGGCCTTCCTCGACTCGAAGAAGGTCGTCTACCAGGTGCTCAGGCACCACGAGCGGTTCACGTCCCAGGAGATCGCGGAGGCGCTGCACGTGCCCGGCCGCATGCTCGCGAAGGTCGTCATCGTGAAGGCGGACGGCGCGCTGCGGATGGCCGTGCTTCCCGGCGACCTCCTCCTCGACCTGAAGAAGTTCGCGAAGGCGGTCGCCGCGCGCGAGGCCGTGCTCGCGACGGAGGACGAGTTCAAGGACGCGTTCCCGGACTGCGAGCTCGGGGCGATGCCGCCGTTCGGCAACCTCTACGCGATGCGCGTCGTCGTCGACCGGACGCTCGCGGCGGACGAGCACATCGTGTTCGAGGCGGGCAGC
>JAKLKT010000543.1 GCA_023150495.1 Planctomycetota bacterium | reverse complement strand
AGCGCGCGAACCGGCTCGAGGCGGAGAACCGCGTCCTCCGCGGCGAGGCCCCCGCGGAAGGCCCGTCCCCCGAAGCCCCCCCCGCCGAGGTTCCCGGCACGCGCCGCGAGGACGGGACGATCGTCGGCGGCGCGAGCTGGTCCGCGCAGACGCGGCTCATCGCCATCGGCTACCTGAGCGGGCCGGTCGAGGACTTCTTCAAGAGGGCCAACCTCACGGAGCACCAGAAGCAGCGGCTCCGCGCGGAGCTCGAGCAGCGCATCACGGACGTGATGCAGCTCGCCGCCGACTACACGAACGGCGACATCGACGGGGACGCGATGTACGAGGCGCTGACGAAGGTCGTCGCCAAGGGGCGGGGCGCGGCCGCCGAGGTGCTCGACGACCGGCAGCTCGCGCTCTACCACGAGTTCGAGAGCGGCATCGGGGACTTCAACCGGAGCAACGTCGTGCAGAACGAGCTGACGCGGCTCCGGCAGGATCTCGGCCTCGACCGGGAGCAGGAGCGGCTCGTGAAGACGGTGATCGAGGAACGCTACCGCCGCGTGCAGGACCGGTTCCAGGCCCCGATCCCGAACATGTTCTTCCAGCCGATCCGGCGGAACGCGGACAAGGACATCTACGACGAGACGGGCGTCGCGATCCGGAGCTACCTGCGCCCGGAGCAGCGAGCGGCCTACGACGCGGCCGAGGCGAAGGCCGCGACGGGCGTCTTCGGCTACCGCTCGCTCCTCGTGCCGAACACCGGCAACTGACGCGCGGCCCGCCGGGGCGTGCCCGGTTCCGGATGCAACCCGGCCGTCGCCGGCGTTACCATGGGGCGATGCGGCGCCTGGCCGCCCTCCTCCTCTCCCCCGCGCCCCCTCTCCTCCTCCTCGCGGGCGTCGCCGCGGCCGCGCCGCCGAGGCCCGCGCCGCAATGCGCGCGCACGCACGAGGAGGCGGTCGAGCTCGCGCGCACGCGCGGGAAGCTCATCTTCCTCACCGTGGTCGTCGACCACGACGCCGAGAACCGCGCGGTCGTCGAGAACGTCTTCCGCGACAAGAACTTCCTGAAGATCGCGGAGGAGTTCGTGTGCGTCTACGCGAACGTCGAGGACCAGCACGGCAAGGTGAAGACGAAGGGGCCGGACGGGAAGCCGCTCGTCCGCTGCGCCGACGTCCCCTCGATCGAGTGCCGCGACCACCAGGGGCTCGCGGCCAACTGGGCGCGGGGCTTCTACCCCTCGAGCGACGCGAAGACGCCCGTCCACTTCGTGATCAACGCGAAGGAGGAGGTCGTCGAGACGATCATGAACGGGAGCTTCGAGCAGGGCTTCAACCACGTGCCCGCGGACGAGGTGGTCGCGAAGCTGAAGGCGCTGCTGCAGAAGCACGGGAAGGGGCTCTCCGAGGAGGAGTACAAGGGGATGCAGGAGCTCCTCACGGACGCGAAGGCGGCGCGCGCGCGGAACGACGTGACGCTCGAGCTTCAGAAGCTGCTGCCGGTCGTCGCTCTCGCGAAGGATGTCGAGGGGGTCCGGGGGGCGCAGGCGCGCGTCGCGGAGATCGACAAGGAGGCGAGCAAGGTGCTCGCGGATGCCGAGGTGCTCGTCGCGCGCGGCGGCGTCGAGGAGGCGCTCGACGCGCTCGCGAAGGTCGCGGCGAAGTACCCGGGCACGCTGTCGGCGGCGGCGGCGGAGAAGGACCGGAAGGACCTCGAGGGCCGGCCCGAGGTGAAGCGGCTGCTCAAGGCGCGCGAGCTCTACCAGGAGGGCCTGAAGCTCAAGGAGAAGGGCAAGGCCGACCTCGCGCGGAAGAAGTTCGAGACGTGCGTGCGCGTCTACGCGGACACGAAGTACGGCGAGCTCGCGAAGAAGGAGCTCGGGGCGGCGCCGTCGGGCGGATAGTGGCGGCCGCGCAAGGCGGCCTGCTATCGTCCGCGGAAAGAAAACCCGAGGCGCTACGTCGTTCCGGCGTCTTCCCCGGTAGATAGGGGTGAGCCGGACGGAGAGCCGGATTTGGACTCTGAAAGCGACGAAACCCTGCTCCACGCAGGCACGGAGTCGGCGATGACGCGCCTCGTCAGCCGCTACGAGCGGCCGCTCTACGCCTTCCTCGCGAAACGCTGCGGCGACGCGCAGCTCGCGGAGGACTGCTTCCAGGAGACCTTCCTCCGGGCGTGGCGCTCCCGGGCGCGGTTCGACCGCGACCGCCCCCTCGCCCCCTGGCTCTACCGGATCGCGATGAACGTCGCGCGCGAGGCGCTCTCCCGGCGCGGCCGCGACCGCGCGCTCCCGCTCGAGGGGGATCCCGCGCCCGACCCGGCTTTGGACCCCGCGGAGCGCGCGTCGCGGACCGAGGCGCATGCGCGGGTCCGCGAGGGGATCGCGGCGCTGCCCGAGGAGGAGCGCACGGTCGTCGAGCTCCGGCTCTTCGGAGGGCTCTCGTTCGTGGAGATCGCGGAGGCGATGCGGACGCCGGTCACGACCGCGCGGTCCCGCATGGTCTACGCGATCCGGAAGCTCCGCCCGCTGCTCGCGGCGGCGCTCGGGGAGGAGACGGCATGAGCGGCAACGACGACAGGCTCGACACGCTTCTCGCGCTCCATCTGGATGCGCTCGATCGCGACGAGGCCGCGGCCGTGCGGGCGCGGATCGCGTCCGACCCGGAGTGGCGCGCCCTCGAC
>JAKLKT010000542.1 GCA_023150495.1 Planctomycetota bacterium | reverse complement strand
GCCGCGCCGCGGCTTCTCGAGCGGGCGCCCGACCGCGACGACCTGCGGCGCGAGCTCGGTCTCCATCTCCTGAAGCAGAACGCCTCCGACGCCGCGGCGGCGCTGCTCGAGTCGACGCCGCACCTCGCCGCCGCGAAGGCGTGGGCCGAGGCGGGGCTCGCGAAGGGGACAGTACTCCTCGCCGCCGCACGGCTCGCGGAGTCCGAGGGCGCGCTCGCGGAGCACGCGGAGTGGCTGCTCCGCGCGGGCCGGGAGGACCCGTCCCTCCTCTCCGAGATCGGGAAGATCGTCTCCGCGGGCACGGTGACGCCCGAGACCGCGCTCGACGGCGCCGCGGCGCTCCTTAGAGAGGGCCAGAAGGACGACGCCGCGGGGCTCCTCGCGCGCCTCCCGCTCGATTCGGCGACGGGCCGGCGCGTGGACGAGTTCCTCGCCGCGGAGCGGCTCCACGACGACCGCGCGTTCCTCCCGGTGGCGTTCCGCTGCGCGCTCGCGCTCGGGGACGCGCCGCGCGCGAGGAGGCTCTTCCGCACCGTCTCGACCAACATGCAGCTGCTCGCGCGCGAGGCGAGCCGGCACGCCGACGCGGGAAGGGTGCTCGCCGACGTGCTCATCGCCCACGAGAAGGGCGAGGTCGCGGCGACGATCCTCGAGGCGCGGCGCGAGGCGGGCGACGAGGCGCGCCTCCTGCTGCCGCTCGCCGACTCGCTGCTCAAGGCGTCGCCGAGGCTCGCGATGGGCCGGCTGCTGCGCGGCCGCCTCCTCATGGCGCTCGGCCGCCATGCCGACGCCGTGCGCGACCTCCGCGCGATCCCGTCGAATGCGGCGGAGGTGGACGAGGCCTTCCGGCTGCTCGGCGACGCGACGAAGACCGACTCCGCCGCCGACGCGGCGCTCGGCCGCGCGGACATGCACCTCGCGCGCAAGGAGTACAAGAAGGCGGTCCAGGAGCTGATGGGCTCCGGGGCGCCGCCGCAGGAGCGGCTCGACCGGTTCACGGCGATCTGCCGCGACAAGGGCGACCTCGAGGCGGCGCACAAGGGGCGCGCGCTCGCGCTGCTCGACCTCGGCCGCGTGCCGGACGCCGCCGACGCGCACATGAAGCGGTTCAGCTGCCCCGACGCCGACCGCACCCAGGTGGCGGCGGATCTCGAGGACGTCGCGGCGGCGGCGCTCAAGACGGGCGACCTCGCGACGGCCTCGTCCGTCCTCGGCCAGCTCCCGGACCAGGTGAGCGACGGCGCCGAGCGCTCGATCCGCGTGATCGGCGCGGACCGGCGGCCGCAGATGCTCGTCCTCCGCTCGCAGCTCCTCCTCCAGCTCCAGCGGACGAGCGAGGCGGTCTCGACGCTCGTGGACCTCGTCAAGGGCGACGCGAACGCGCGTCCGCAGGCGGCCCAGGCGCTCGAGGCGATCGTGGACTCGGGGCAGGCGCGCCCGGAGGCGGATCTCGCGCTCGCGCAGGCGTTCGACGCGATGGACCGGACGCCCGACGCCCTGCGCGCGCTGAAGCGGCTCTACGAGGACGACATCACCGGCCGCGAGACGGTCATCCAGGCTGCGGAGAGGCTCGTCGTCCGCGGCGACGACCCTCAGGTGCGTCTCTTCCTCGCGGGCGTCTGCCTCGACATGCGGAATCCGGTGGGAGCGACGCAGCACGCGATCTACGCGCGGCGGCTCCAGCCCGCGTCGCGGCGCGACTGCGTGGAGCTGCTGCGCCGCGCGCTCGACCTCGACGCGTTCGCGCCCGACACGCACTTCGCGTTGGCGGAGGCGCATCTCGCGGGCGACGAGGCGGACGATGCCGTGCGCCACTTCCGCGCGGCCGTCGAGGTGGACCGCGAACGCGCGCGCCCCGCGATCGCGGCGATGGAGGAGGCGGCGCCGCGCTCGAAGCACCCGTCGCTCCTCTGGCTCGCCGTCGGCACGACCTACGCGGAGTTCCTGAAGGACCACGCGCACGCGGTCGAGGCGTTCACGAAGGGCCTCGGCGCGAACCCGACGATGGAGCTGAAGGTCCCGCTGCTCCTCGGCCGCGGCGACTCCTACGCCGCGCTGCGCGAGGACGACAAGGCGTTCGACGACTTCGACGAGGCGTCGCGCCACGACCTGCTCGAGCGGCGCTACTACGAGTTCCTCCGCTCGCGCCACCGGAAGCGCGTGCTCGACATCGCGCGCGCCGCGGCGTCGAAGGCGACGAAGGAGTTCCCGCACGCGGTCGAGGCCGCGAGCCGCTACCTGACGCTCGGGCAGGCGCAGGAGGCGGTCGATGTCGCGCAGGCGGCGCTCGCGGAGATGCCGAACGACCTCGGCGCCCGCTACCTCGTCGGCGTCGCGCTCCACGCCGCCGGGCGCTACGACGCGGCGGCGCAGGTGCTCGAGAAGGTCCGCGCCGCCTCCGGCCCCGAGACGGCGGTGGGCCGGGCGGCCCGGATGCTCCTCGCCGCCTCCCACCTCGACAGCGGGGACCGGGCGAGGGCCCGCGCCTGCCTCACCGAGATCGAGGCCGTGGACGCCGCCTACCCCGGTCTGGCCGCCCGGCGAGCGGCTTTGGCACCCCCTGCCGACGATCCGCACGCCCCTCCGCCGCTCTACCTGAGGCCCGAATTCCCGCGTCCGACCGGCTAGGGGGGTCAGGGGGTGCGGGGGCAGGGGGGGGACAGGTTTCCGGGGGGACCT
>JAKLKT010000541.1 GCA_023150495.1 Planctomycetota bacterium | reverse complement strand
GAGCCCGGCCGTGCGCTCGGGGTGCGCGAGGACGGGCAGGATGCCGCGCCCCGCGAGCGCCTCGCCGACGCGCCGCACGCCGATGGCCGGCTGGTTGAGCGGGAGCTCGACGAGCAGGCAGCGTTCGCCGTCGCGGTCGAAGGTCGCGAGCTCCGCGCCCGAGGAGATCGCGTCGAGCAGCTCCACGCCGTAGTAGTGCTCCGCGCCGCGCCGCACCTCGATGGGGATGCCGGCCCCCTCGAGGAGCCGCGCGACCTCGCCGGTCCGCCGATCGAGCTCGGCGGGCTCGAAGCGGTTCCCGAGCTTGTACTGGTGCGGGGTCAGGTAGACGCGCCGCACGCCAAGGTCGGCGAGGCCCTTCGCCATCGCGACGGTCTCGACGGGGCTCTGGCTCCCGTCGTCGACGCCGGGCATCAGGTGGGAGTGGATGTCGATGGAGAGCATCAGTTGGCGGCGAACGCGGCCGAGACCGCGGCGATCGTCGCGCCCGATTGCATCCAGGGCGTCAGCAGCGTGATCGTGCGCGCCCAGCTCGCGAGACCGCGCGTCCCGACGACGACGCGGTCGCCGGGGTGGAGCGGGATCGAGGCGCCGTACTGGTAGACGTCCGTGATCGACACCGTGTACGCGGTCGGCCGCTGCCAGCCGCCGCGGAAGATCGTGATCTCGCTCTTCCTCGCGTTGGTGAGGTCGAGCCCCTCGGCCGCGGCGATCGCATCCGCGAGGTTCAGGCCGCGCCAGTCCATCGGCACGATGCCCGGCTCCTTGACCTCGCCGAGCACGTAGACCTTCCAGTCGGTCTTGTCGGGCACGTAGACCATGTCGCCGTGCTGCATCCGCACGTTCCGCGACGTGTCGCCGCGCAGGAGGATGTCGCCGAGGCTCACGGGCAGGAGCTTGCCCGAGCGGATGACGTAGGCGCCCTCGATGTCGCCGGTCTCCTTCACGCCGCCGGCGCGCGCGAGCCCGTCGAGGAGCGTCGTGCTCCCGTCGACCGGCAGCACGAGGGGCTGCTGCACGTGGCCGAGCACGTAGAACTTCTGCGACTCGAACTTCAGGACCTCGACGCTGACCTGGGGCTCCTTGAGGTAGGTGCCGAGCGCCTTCTGGAGCGCGTCGCGGACCTCCGCGGTCGTCTTCCCCGCCGCCTCGATCCCCTCGACCATGGCGGGGTAGATCCTGCCGTCGCTCTGCACGCGCGTCCCGACCGGCACGCCCTGCGCGTCCGCGCCCACGCCGGAGAGCTCCGGATGGCCGACCACGACGATGTGGAGCACGTCGTTGACGCCGATCCGGTAGGGTCCCGTGGGCGCGGGGGGCTCGGTCTCGGTCTCGACCTTCAGGTTCCGCTCGATCGGAGCGGGCCCTGCCTTGACGAGCGCCTCGACGGTCTCGGGGTTCGTCTCCGGCGTCGAAGTGCACGCCGCGAGCAGGAGGAGGCAGAGGGGGTGCGGGGGCAGTCTCATCCGTCCGTCCTCACGTCCTTCGCCCAGTCCCGGTTCTCGCGGTACCAGCCGACGATGTTCTCGATCCCCTTCTCGAGCGTCGTCTTCGGCTCCCAGCCGAGCATCTTCCGCGCCTTGCCGATGTCGGCCCACGTCGCGGGAACGTCGGCGGGGTGCATCGGCTCGTAGCGGAGGTTCGCCTTCTTCCCGAGCAGCCTCTCGATCGAGCGGATGACGTCGATCAGGACCGCCGGCTTGTCCGAGCCGAGGTTGATGATCTCGTAGCCGACCGGCTTCAGCGCCGCGATCGTCCCGCGCGCGATGTCCTCCACGTAGGTGAAGTCGCGGGATTGCGACCCGTCGCCGTAGACGGTCACGGGACGCCCCTCCGCGATCCACTGGACGAAGCGGAAGAGGCTCATGTCCGGCCGCCCGGAGGGGCCGTAGACCGTGAAGTAGCGCACGACGCTCACGTCGAGCCCGTAGAGGTAGTGGTACGTGTACGAGATCGCCTCCGCGGCCTTCTTGGAGGCGGCGTAGGGCGAGAGGGCGCGGTTCGTGTCGGCGTCCTCCCGGTAGGGCATCGGGTTGTGCTTGCCGTAGAGGCTCGAGGTGGAGGCGAGGACGAACTTCTTCACCCCGTGGAGGCGGCAGAGGTCGAGCAGGTTGAGCGTGCCCGTGGCGTTGGTCTCGAAATAGACCCAGGGGTTCTCGACGCTCTGCCGGACGCCCGCGCGCGCCGCGAGGTTGACGACGGCGTCGAACGGGCCGGCGCGGTCCCAGAGCCCCCGGAGCCCCCCCCGGTCGCAGATGTCGAGGCGCTCGATCGAGAAGCCCCTGAGCTTCAACAGCCGGGCGAGCCGCCAGTCCTTCAGGCGGACGTCGTAGGCGTCGTTCATGTTGTCGACGCCGACGACGGTGTGGCCCGCGCTGGAAAGCAGCTCGCAGGTCTTGCTGGCGATGAATCCGGCGGCGCCGGTGACGAGGTACTTGCTCAATCGAACGCGCGCCCCGCCGGGGCGCCCCCCTTACATAGTTCGATCCTCGCGCGCGCTTTCCGCAGGGCTACGCGGCGGGACCGTCGACGAGGAGCGCCTCGCGCGCGGGGACGAGGTCGTCGAGCGGCGCCTCGCGCGTGAGGCCGGATCCGTCCGCGAGGAGCAGCTGCGCCCCGCGGCCGGCCGCCCGGCGCCCGCGGTCGGCGAGCGAGTCGCGGAGCGTGCGGCGGAGGGGGCCC
>JAKLKT010000540.1 GCA_023150495.1 Planctomycetota bacterium | reverse complement strand
ATCGTCCCGCCGCTCGCGACGCCGCTCATCGGCATCCTCGTCTGCTGGGCCGGCGTCGTGACGATGGAGGCGGTGCACGTGCTCCGGGAGAAGGCGCAGCTGCGGACGCAGTTCGGCGCGCGCATCTCGCCGCAGCTCTTCAAGTACCTGACCGACCACCCCGACCAGGTGTCGCTCGAGGGCGAGGAGAAGGAGGTCACCTGCTTCTTCAGCGACCTCGCGGGGTTCACGTCGATCTCGGAGAAGCTCGACTCGCGCCGGACGGTCGCGCTGCTCAACCGCTACATGGCGGCGATGAACGCGGAGCTGACGCTCCGCGAGGCCTACGTGAACAAGTTCCTCGGCGACGGGATCATGGCCGTGTGGGGCGCATTCGTGCGCGACCCGCGGCAGGTCGAGCTCGCGTGCCGCGCCGCGCTCGCGTGCGTCCACCGGCTCGAGGAGCTCGCGGCGGAGCTCGTGGCGCAGGGGCTCCCGCACCTCTCGATGCGCGTCGGGATCGCGACGGGCGTCGGCACGGTCGGCGACTGCGGCGCGCCGCCCGACCTCCGCGACTACACGGTGATCGGCGACACGGCGAACCTCGCGGCCCGCCTCGAATCCGCGAACAAGCAGTTCGGGACGCGGATCCTCGTCGACGGGCGGACGAAGGAGCTCCTCCCGGACGACCTCCTGACCCGGCCGCTCGGCCACGTGGCGGTGGTCGGCCAGGAGCACGCGACCGACCTCCACGAGCTGGTGGCGGAACGGGGCCGGGAGACGCCGGAAGACCGCGACCTGATCGAGCGGACCACCCGCGCGATCGAGCTCTTCCGGGCGGGCGATCTGGAGGGGGCTTCGGGGGCATGGCGGGAGATCGTGGCCCGGCACGGCCGCTCCCCCGCGGCGGACCTTTACCTGGCGGAGATCGCGGCGCGGCTCAAGGAGCACGGGCCCGGCGAGCCCGTGCTGCGCCTGTCGAAGAAGTAGGCGCGTACGCCGAGGCCGCTGCAGCTGACGAGCGGCGGGAAGCCCGTGGTTGAGCCGGAGTCCAAGACGCCGCCCGCAGCTGAGCGGCCCGGGCTCGGCCCCGCCGCAGCCACGCCCCTCCCCCGCGCCCCCTCCCACGAATCTAGAATCCGCGGCCGCGGTAGTGATAGCTTCTTCCGCCATGGGCGCCATCCGCGACTTCCTCAAGAAGCACTACCACCACTTCAACGCGCGCGAGACGAAGGACGCCGCGCAGGGCTGGGTCGACCACCTCGCGAAGGGCGGGAAGATGATGGTGACGATCGGCGGCGCGATGTCGACCGCCGAGCTCGGCATCTCGCTCGCGCCGCTCATCCGCGCGAATAAGGTCCACGCGATCTCGTGCACGGGCGCGAACCTCGAGGAGGACATCTTCAACCTGATCGCGCACGACGACTACGAGGTGCTCGCGAAGTGGCGCGAGCTTTCGATCGAGGACGAGAAGGCGCTCTACGAGAAGGGCATGAACCGGGTCACGGACACGTGCATCCCGGAGACCGCGCTCAGGGACCTCGACAAGCGGATGCTCAAGCTCTGGCAGAAGGCGGAGAAGGCGGGCGAGAGCAGGACCCCGTGGCAGTACTTCCGCGAGATGGTCGGCGACGGGCAGCTGAAGTCGCTCTACCAGATCCCGCCGGAGCACTCGTGGGTGCTCGCGGCGCACGAGATGAACGTGCCCGTGTTCGTGCCGGGCTGGGAGGACTCGACGCTCGGCAACATCTTCACCTCGCACGTGATCGCGGGGAGGCTCAAGAGCCACAAGGTGCTCCTGCCGGGCACGTCGCAGATGGAGGAGCTCGCGCGCTGGTACAAGCAGCAGGCGGCGGAGGGCCACTCCGTCGGCTTCTTCCAGCTCGGCGGCGGCATCGCGGGCGACTTCCCGATCTGCGTCGTGCCGATGCTCATCCAGGACCTCGAGGAGGAGAAGACGCCCTTCTGGGGTTACTTCGCGCAGATCGGCGACTCGACGACGTCCTACGGCTCCTACAGCGGCGCGTTCCCGAGCGAGAAGATCACGTGGGGGAAGCTCGACGTGGGAACGCCGGCGTTCATGATCAACTCGGACGCCTCGATCGTGGCGCCGCTCATCTTCGCCTATGTGCTGGATTGGTAGGGGCTCCGGGGAGCGGGTGGGCCGGTGAGCGATCTCTCGAGACGCGAGTGCGTGCCCTGCAAGGGCAAGGTGCCCCCGCTCAAGGGCGACGCGATCGGCGCGCTGCTCGAGGAGCTCGGGGGGAGCTGGCACGTCGTGGACGAGCACCACCTCGAGAACGAGTTCCGGTTCAGGAACTTCCGCGAGGCGCTCGAGTTCGCGAACCGGGTCGGAGAGCTCGCGGAGCGCGTGAACCACCATCCGGACCTCCACGTCGGGTGGGGACGCGTGAAGGTGACCGTCTTCACCCACAAGATCGGCGGCCTCACGGAGACGGATTTCGTCTTCGCGGCGAAGACGGACGAGCTCTCCCTCCGCCACTGAACCGTTTCCGGGGACGGCGCCATCGTTGAAGGAGGATGGAGCCGGTGAACATCGAGGCGCTGCTCAGGGACCGCGACTGGGTCTCGAGGCTCGCGCGGAGCCTAGCCCGGGACGACGCGCAGGCCGACGACCTCGCCCAGGACGGCTGGCTCGCGGCGCTCCGGAGCCCGCCGGGCCGCGCGGTCCGTGCGTGGTGGCGGAGC
>JAKLKT010000539.1 GCA_023150495.1 Planctomycetota bacterium | reverse complement strand
ACCTGCTCCATCTCCGCGACCGCCTCCTCGGGCCGCTCGAGCCTCTGGAGGCACACCGCGCGCAGGAAGCGCGCCGTGTTGTCCGAGGGGATCTTCTCGACGATCTCGGAGTAGGCGGCGAGCGCCTCCTCGTTCCTGCCCGCCTCGAGGTAGAGGCGGCCGAAGAGATCGGTCACGTCGAGGTTCCCCTTCGAGAGCTCCGCGGCCTTCTTCAGGCTCGCCTCGGCGTCCTCGAACTTCTTGAGCTCGATCTGGACGCTCGCGAGCTGCATGAGCGAGTTCGCCGTGGGGCGCGCCTCCGCATGCACCTTGAAGTTCTCGAGGGCGGCTTCCTTGTCGCCCGCCTTCAGCGCGAGCTCGCCCAGCCGCTCGGCGGCGAGCGAGTAGGTCGGGAAGTCCTTGGTGATCTTCTTGTAGGCCTCGATCGCCTCGCGGGTGTTTCCGTTGTCCTCGCGGATCCGCCCGAGGTAGTACCAGGCGTCCTCGCAGCGGGCGTCCATGCGCACGGCGGCGTCGAGGATCTGCTCCGCGCGCTGCGGCCTCCCCTTGCGATACTCCTCGATGCCCTTCTCGAGCAGCGTCCAGGCGCTCTCCTCGGCGCGGGCGAACCCCGCCGCCGAGAGCAGCAGCGCCGCGCACCACGTGATCTTCCGCATAGCTGGTCTCCTTCCCTTTCCGCGGCGCCTTACTTGGCGCTTCCCTTCTTCTGCGGCGCCTTCGCCGGCTGCTTCTTCGCGGTGTCGGCGGGGGCGACGTACACGCCGAGCCCGTCGATGTCCTTGACCGTCTCCTCGACGCTCTTGTCGTAGGCGCGGTCCTCGTCGTCCCACTCGACCTGCTCGAGGACGCTCTCGCCCGCGTCGTCCGCAGCCTCCTCCTCGGCGGCCCGGTCGTCCCGGGCCTGCTCCGCCGAGCGCCACGACGCGCCGCTCATCCGGCTCGCCGGGACCAGGGGCGCGACCTCGACCACGTCGTCGTCGACGAACTCCTTGGGCGCGGGCTTCTCCTCAGAGCCGCCCAGGAAGTGGATCGCGCCCGCCACGCCCGCGATCACGAGCAGGGCCAGCAACGCCGTGCGCGTCTTTCCCGTGCCTGTGGGCTCCTGCTTTTCCGCCATCGCTCCTCCTTGGGAACGCAATGCTCCCTAGTTGGACCTAACACACCGGGGGACGCCCGCAAGGCGCCCCTCGACCTCGGCGCGGTACCGTCCCCAAATGAGCCGCGGCGGCCTCGCAGCCGCCGCCGGTCTCTTCGCCCCCGCCTTCGCGCATCACGGCGCTCCGGCGAGGTGAGGCGCCTCGCGCCTCAGTTCTTCGGATGGACAGTGATCGAGTTCGCGTACCGGCGCCAGCCGGGGTTGCTCGGGTCGCGCTTCGCCGTGATGAGCGTCACGAGCAGCGTGTTGTCCACTCGCGCCTGCACGTCGAAGGCGTCGACGTTCTGCGCGATGATGCGCGACGCGCCGCCGTCGACGCTGCGGACGAGCTGCGAGCGGTCGTTCACGGCGTAGGTGACCCAGCGCGACCACTCGGGCGTGATCGAGCCCGCGCTCGCGTTGAACTGGTACCCGATCACCTTCCGGAAGCGCACGCGCTTGCTCGTCGCGATCGACATCTCGCGCGCCTGCATGCGCCCCCCGCCGACCTCCCAGGTCCCGTCGACATCGGTAGCCGAACCGACCGTGCGGCGGTTCACGATGACCGCCTTCGTCTGCGGCTTCGGGGCGGCGAGGTCGTCCTCGATCGTCAGGACGGGCTCCGGCTCCGTCGAGTCGAGGCCGTCCGTGTCCTGCGCGGTGAGCGAACTCGCCTGCATCTCGCTGAAGATGCGGGTGAGCGCCTGCTTGTTGTAGGACCCGAGGTCCACGTCCACCGTCACCGAGCGCGAGCTCTTGGTCACGCCCGAGAAGGTGGAGTAGACGAAGAGGGCTCCCGCGATGAAAAGGCCCGTCGAGACCATCATCTCGATGAGCGTGAAACCGCCGCTGCGACGCATCGTACTGCTCCTTCCCCGCCCGCTAGTTGAGGGCATCCGACTCATCCTGCTCCTGCGGCGTCCTCGCCCGCAGGGTCTTGAGGACGGTCCTCTGGTTCCGCCGGATCTCGATGCGCATCAGGTCCGTACGCCCCTCGCGCGTCTCGATCCCGTCGACCACCGGCTCGATCGTGCCGTTGCCGTCGAGGTCGGAGTCGATGAAGACCTCCCACTCGCCCTTGTCCTCGACGCCTTCCAGCGTGAACCTGATCGGCCCGCCGTCCACGACGCCGTCACTGTCGTCGTCGCGCTGCTGGACCTCGGTCAGCGAGACCTGCCGGACGTCCTCGTCCGACCCGAAAAGGATGTCGAACTTCTGGGCCGTCGCGGGAGTCGCGCCGGGCGCCCCGAAGGGCATCCGCAGGATGCGCTCCATGATCGCCTGGCCGCGACCGAAGGCGATGTCGCGCTCCTTGAGCTCCTGCGTCCGCCGCGAGTTGCTGAGCTCGACGAGCCCGAGCGCGGTCGTCGCGACCGCCATGATCGCGAACGTCAGCACCACCTCGACGAGCGAGAAACCCGCTTGGCTTTGCCTCTTCATCGCCGATCCTTTGCTTGCCATGGCCACGCCGGGGCGCGGCGCTCCCTTTGGAACACGTCCAAGGGAAGCACTAGCACAGGGGAGAGGGGGGGCAAACCCGGCCGGAAAATGCTCGCG
>JAKLKT010000538.1 GCA_023150495.1 Planctomycetota bacterium | reverse complement strand
GCCTCGCCCGCGACGATCCGGATGAAGATCCCCGCGGCCGTCATCGAGTACGACTTCTCGGGCGGGAACCGGTCCCTGTGCCGCTCGAGCGTCGCGACCGGGCCTCCCTTCGTGACGTACCCGACCTGACCGAAGTTGGGCTCCGTCGCGTTCTCGACCCACGCGCGGGCGCCCTTGAACGCCTCGGGATCGACGTCGAGGCCCGCGGTCCGCGCGGCGTGGAGAGCCAGCGTGCACCACGCCGTGACGGACGTGTCGTTCTCGCCGTTCGAGGCGTAGCGCCAGCCCGCGTTCGGGTTGCGCGCGCGCTGGAGGACGTTCACCGCGCGCTGGGCGGCGTCGCGCGCCCGCGGGCTCCGGGTCATGCCGTAGGCCTCGGAGAGCGCCGCGGCCGCGATCGCGTGCTCGTAGATCGCGATGGAGGGGTCGGCGGTGGCGATCCAGCCGTCCTCGGCCCGGCTCGCGACGAGGAAATGGAGGCCCCGGCGGACGTTGTCCGCGTACGGGCCCCCGTCGTCCGTGTGCCCCGCGCCGAGGAACGCGAGGAGCGCGAGACCCGTCACGCCGGCGTCGAACTGGGGATCCCCGGACCCGTCGCAGCGGTCGCGCACGGGATCGTGCTTCATGAAGCCCTCAGAGTCCCAGCGGCCGTCCTCGTCCTGGTGCTTCGCGAGCCACTCGAGGCCGAGGTTGACGGCGTTCTCCGTGAGGCCGGACCCACCGCCCGCCCGCATGTTCCTCACCCCCTTGGCACCCCTGCGTCCGAAGACCGGAGCGACGCGCGTCGCCTCCTCCGCCCGCAGTGCCGGATCCTCGGGCTCGAGCTTCGGGACCGGCCTCGGCGCGGGCCTCGCCGGCTCCGCGGCGCCGCCGAGAGCCGCCGCGAACTTCTCCATCGCCTTCCGGTAGGCGAGCTCCGCCGCCTCCACGTCGCCGCGCTCGAGGAGCATGTCCGCCACCTCGAGCTGCGCCTGGAGATCGCGCCGCGCCTGCGCGAGGGCGGCGGCGCGCCTCTCCCCGTCCTGGGCCTCCACGACCGGCCAGAGCACGAACGTGACCAGCAGCCACCGTCTCATGGCACACCTCGCGGGATCGGATCCCGGGCGGTCATCCTACCGGGTTCGCGCGGCGCGAGTACACGAGCTCCGGATCGCCGGGGTCGAGGTCGTGGATCACTCCGGAGAGATCGAAGCCGAGCTTCCCGAGCAGCGCCTGCATGGGCCGGTTCGACAGGTTCGTCGACGTGAAGAGCTTCTCCGTGCGGCACGACGCCATCGCGTGCCGCATCAGCGCCTCGCCGATGCCCTGCCGCCGCGCGTCCTCGCGCACGAGGAGGTGCGACACGAACCCGTTGCCGAAGAACGAGTAGTCGAGCGCCACGTAGCCCAGCACGTCGCCGTCCCGCTCGAAGACCGAGCACCCGCCCGCGAGGAGCGCCGCGCGGAACATGCCGCTCCCCCAGTCCGCCGGACGCGCGGGACGGATCACGGCGACCGCCAGAACGCCCACCAGGCGAGCAGCAGGAGCACGATCGCCGCGGCCGAGAAGTGCGGCGCGAGCGGCCGTGCCGGCGCGCCCGGCTCCCCCGCGCCGGGCAGCGGGTCCGACGGCTCGTCCGGCGGCGCGAGGTCGAGATCCTTCGCGAGGAAGTTCACCGCGAGCGTCGCGTCCGCCATCCGCCAGAAGCCCGGCGGCCCGAGCAGCGGCCCCCCCGCGCGGATCGTGCCGTGGCCATCGATCGTCGCGAGGCCCGCGAGCGGTGACGTCTCCCCGATCGCGAAGAACTCCGGGCGCTCCGCCGACGCCCTTGGCGCGAGGTACTCCACCGCGTTCCTCAGGAACAAGGGGTATGCGGGCGACGCCGCGAGCAGCGACCGGTCCGGGTCGAATCCGAGCGCCACCCATCCCTTCGACGCGGCGACCACCGGCCCCGGAGCCGCCGTGGCCACCGCGTCGCCGCCGAGGATCGCGCGCGCCCTGAGCGGCGCCACGCGCGAGAAGTCGAACCCGAGGAGCAGCGGGTGCTCCTTCTCCACGCCGAAGAGCGCCGACGCGTCCCCCTCGTCCCCCACGCGGAACGGGAGCGCCCCCGGCGGCGGCGCGAGGTAGAGCGCCGCCGCGCCGGGGATCCGCTCCGGCGGCGCGCACCGGTCGAACACGAGCAGGTCGTAGCGCCCCGCGGCCTCCACGGCGTGCGAAGGCGTCGTACGGTCGAGCGGGCCCTGGATCATCCCCGTCGCCTCGAGCGCCTGGAGCGCCGCCACGAGGAAGGGCGAAGGATCGCCCTCCGAGACGACGATCAGCCGGGGGCGCGGGGGCTCGGACAGCGCGAGGTAGACGACATCATCCGGTGCGAACCCGTCGGCCTCGGACTTCACCGCGATCGTCTTCTCGCCGGAGGGAGGCAGCGGCACCGTCACCTCGAGCGTGCCGAGGACCTCCAGGTCCCCCTTCCCTTCCACGGACACCATCCCATCCCCCCTGAGCAGGAGGCGCGCGACGGAGCCGCCGCTCTCGGGATCGCCGACGACCGCGAGCGACGCTACGCCCGCGTTCCTGACCCCTTCCGCGACCGCGCGCAGGCGCCTGCCCCCCGCGCGGCCGCGCCGGTGCGTGACGAGGACCACATCCGGGTCGCGAAGCCACTCCGCCGCCGCGCGCGCGAGCTCCGCCGCCTCGTCGCGCGGGGCGCCGGTCC
>JAKLKT010000537.1 GCA_023150495.1 Planctomycetota bacterium | reverse complement strand
CGTGCTCCTCCACGGCGACGCGCCGCTCGGCGCGCGGTCCCTCGTGGCCGCCGGGCTCGGGCGCCTCCTCACGACCGGGGACCCGCCGCCGCTCGGGGCGCGGGACCCCTCGTTCCGCCTGGAGCGCGTGCGGCCCGGCGCCGCGGCGGACGTGGTCCTCGATCTCGGGGACGGCACGGCGTGGCGGCAGGCAGGGGGCACTAGGATGTGGGGGGGCACCCTGGGGGGGAGGGTCGTCCTCGGCGTCGAGCCGCGGGAGGGAGGGGATCCCTCCGGCGCCGCGCGGGCGATCCTCGAGACCCTCGCGGCAGGCGAGGCGCTTCGCGCGCTGCTCGGGCTCCCGGCGCGGACCTACGACTTCGCCTGAACGTCCATCCGCCGCGACATGCCGGCGGCCCGATGCCCGAGCCGGGCCCGGGGCACGTCCTTTGCGAACGGGCACCCCGACCCAGAAAGGGGTTGCATGGACAGCGCTGCACAGACTGCGGTGTGCTCGGAGAGCGGCGTCCCGGTCGGCACGAAGACCGGCAGCCGGATCCTCGGGATCAGCGCCTTCTATCACGACAGCGCCGCGGCGCTCGTCGTCGACGGCGAGATCGTCGCCGCCGCCCAGGAGGAGCGGTTCACCCGCAAGAAGCACGACGCGGGGTATCCGGAGCATGCGGTCCGGTACTGCCTCGAGGAGGCCGGGCTCTCGGCCAAGGACCTCGACTGCGTCGCCTTCTACGAGAAGCCGCTGACGAAGTTCGACCGGCTCGTGGAGACCTACGTCGCGCACGCGCCGAAGGGGCTCAGGAGCTTCCGCCAGGCGGTGCCGGTGTGGCTCCGCGAGAAGGTCCATGCGCGCGCCGAGATCGAGAAGCGGCTCCCGGGCTTCGAAGGGGAGATGATCTTCCCCGAGCACCACGAGTCGCACGCCGCGAGCGCCTTCTTCCCGAGCCCGTTCGAGCGCGCGGCGATCGTCACGGTCGACGGCGTGGGGGAGTGGGCGACGACGACGATCGGCGTCGGGAACGGCAACCGGCTGCGCCTCCTCAAGGAGGTGCGCTTCCCGCACAGCCTCGGGCTGCTCTACTCCGCCTTCACCTACTACACCGGGTTCAAGGTGAACTCGGGGGAGTACAAGGTGATGGGGCTCGCCCCCTACGGGCGGCCGGTCTACAAGGACCTGATCCTCGAGAAGCTCATCCGCCTCCGGGACGACGGCTCGTTCTGGATGGACATGAAGTACTTCGACTACTGCGTCGGCCTCACGATGACGAACAAGGCCTTCGCGAAGCTCTTCGGCGGCCCGCCGCGGAAGGCCGAGTCGGAGGTGACGCAGCGGGAGATGGACCTCGCCGCGAGCGTGCAGGCGGTGGTCGAGGACGCGATGTTCCGCCTCGTCCGCCACACGAAGGAGCTGACCGGCGAGGAGAACCTCTGCCTCGCGGGCGGCGTGGCGCTCAACTGCGTGGCGAACGGCAAGATCCTCCGGCAGGGCATCTTCAAGGAGATCTTCGTGCAGCCCGCCGCGGGCGACGCGGGCGGCTCGCTCGGCGCCGCGCTGATCGGCTGGCACCACTACCTGGACCGGCCCCGCGCCGTGGCGGCCGACGGGCGCGACTCCCAGCGCGGATCGCTGCTCGGCCCCGCCTACGGCGACGAGGAGATCCGCGCGTTCGCGACGAAGCAGGGCGCCGTCTGCCACGTCTGCAAGGACGACGAGGACCTCTGCGAGCGCACCTCCGCGCTGATCGCCGAGGGCAAGGTGATCGGATGGGTCCAGGGAAGGATGGAGTTCGGGCCGCGCGCGCTCGGCGCCCGGAGCATCCTCGCCGACCCGCGCCGCGCGGACACGCAGAAGCGCCTGAACCTGAAGATCAAGTTCCGCGAGTCCTTCCGCCCCTTCGCGCCGATCGTGCTCGAGGAGCGGGTGGCCGACTACTTCGACCTCGACCGGCCGTCCCCCTACATGCTGCTCGTGGCGCCGGTGAAGGAGTCCCGCCGGATCCCCCTGTCGAAGGAGGACGCCGGGAAGTTCGGCCTCGACCTCCTGAACGTCCCCAAGAGCGACGTGCCGGCGGTCACGCACGTGGACCACTCGGCGCGCATCCAGACCGTGGACGCGGGCCGCAATCCGCTGCTCCACCGCCTGCTCAGGACGTTCGACCGGCAGCACGGCTGCGGCGTCCTCGTCAACACGAGCTTCAACGTCCGGGGCGAGCCGATCGTCTGCACGCCCGAGGACGCCTACCGCTGCTTCATGTTCACGCACATGGACGTGCTCGTCATGGGACGGCAGATCTTCCTCAAGGAGGAGCAGCCGGAGATGCCGGGCGCGAAGGAATACCTGGCCCTCTTCCCGCTGGACTAGACATGAGCCTCGTCAAGATCGACTGGACCCCCGACCGGGACGGATACCGGAAGTTCGGCACCTCCGTGCTCGTCGGCTTCACCGTGATCGGGGCCGTGGTGTGGCTCTTCGGCGGCTCGCTCGCGGCCACCCGCGAGGCGGGGCGCCTCGTCTGGGGCCCGCTGCCCTGGTTCGTCCTCGTGCCGGCGGCCGTCTTCCTCCTGTCGCGCGTCGCGCCGCGGGCCTGCCGCCCGCTCTATGTCGCGTGGATGGGAATCGCCTTCGTGATGGGGACCATCGTCTCCAACGTCCTTCTCGCCGCCATCTACTGGGTGCTGTTCGGGGCGATCGCGACCGTGTTCCG
>JAKLKT010000536.1 GCA_023150495.1 Planctomycetota bacterium | reverse complement strand
CCCGTGGGTGCGCGCGCTCGGGATCGAGAACCTGCCGCAGTACCGGAGCGACCGCGCGCGCGGGGCGAAGCTCGACTGGACGCTGCCGCCGGGGTTCGCGGACATGGGCCGGCCGCGGGACGGCGACATCGTGGCGTGGGCGTACTCGCCCGAGGGCGTGCGGGTGGTGGTGCGGCGGTTCGACCACGAGCCGGTGGCGGACCGGGCGTTCTGGGACGCGGAGCTCATGCGCGACTTCGTGAAGGCGCGCGGCTACGAGCCCTGGGCGGCGCCGGAGGGCTCGCGGCTCGTGGTGTTCCGGACGGTCGCGGACGGCACGCCGACGACCTACGCGCTGCGGCTCGCGATCGGCGAGCGGTACATCATGGCCGCGGAGGTGATCGGCCCCGCGGACGTCGTCGAGGCGAAGTGGCCCGTGCTCCTGCCGCTCCTCGACGAGGTGGAGAAGGGGACGCGGTAGGGCTACGCGGGCGCCCACAGGGCCGAGAGCGGGAGCGCCGTCAGCCGGTCGCCGAAGGGGAGGACCTCCGTGCCGAGGTACAGCACGACGCCGTTGGCGAAGCGATCGCCAAGGCGGTCCCGCAGCAGCGCGAGGGTCTTCAGGGAACGGTGGTCGAACGTGGCAGAGGCCTTCACCTCGACGCCCACAACCCTACCGTCCGCGCTCTCCAGGATGAAGTCGACCTCGGCGCCCCTCGCGTCCCGGAAGTGATAGAGGTCGTAGTCGATCGACGACCAGGTGCGCTGGCGGAGGAGCTCGCCGGCCACGAACGTCTCGACCAGGGGGCCTACGGCAGGCTCGCCGGGGACGGCCAACGACGCGGACGTCGCGCCGCGCAAGTGTGCCGCGAGCCCGACGTCGGAGATGAACGCCTTCGGATGGCGGACCGCTCGTTGCGTGAGGTTCCTCGCCCACGCGGGGACCCGGTACCACGCGTAGATGTTCTCGAGGAGGAACGCGTAGTCCTCGAGGGTCGTGCGCGGAAGCTCCAGGTCGCGGGCCACGTCGCTGATGTTGAGCACCTGCGCGGTGCGGGCGGCAAGCGCTCGGAGGACACGAGGAAGATCGCCCGCCCGCCGGATGCGCGAGATCTCGACGGCGTCGCGCTGGACGATCGTGCGCAGGTAGGACGCGAACCATGTCCGCCGCACGTAGTCGCTCGCCGAGTGGATCTCCGGGAAGCCGCCGCGGCATGCCGCGTCGAGGTACTCCGTCCGCGAAAGGCGCTGCACGCCGAGCTGTCGCAGTCGGGTGTCGCTCCCGAAGAGCCTCTCCCCGAGTGCGTCGCGGCAGCGACGAAGCTCCCCTTGCGAGAGCGGCCACAAGTCCACGAGGATGGCGCGGCCGGCAAGCGACTCGGAGAGCGTGGGAATCGACAGGAAGCGGGATGATCCCGTCAGCAGGAACCGGCCCTTCCGCGGATCGCGGTCCACGTTTCGCTTCACGGCGCGAAGCAGGGGCTCGCCCGCCCGCTGGAACTCGTCGATCGCGAGGAGGCGCTCGCGCTCCACGAACGCCACCGGGTCATCGAGCGCCGCGCGAAGCGTTGCCTCGTCGTCGAGCGTCGCGAACTCACCGCCGCGCTGCCGGACGATCTCAAGCGCGAGCGTCGTCTTGCCCGACTGCCTCGGCCCCGCGATCAGGACGACGCGCCCGGCCTCGAACGCACGCGCGATCGCCGCGGCGGCGTTGCGGGGGAGCATCGGGGTCCGGTCACGGTGAGCCATGGGGCGCCTTGGGGTGCGAACTACTTCGTCATTTTGGACCCGCGGCTTCCGTGAAATTGTACACCTCTATCTCGTCATTTTGTGCAGTCCCCTACCCCCTCTGCCAGCGGGTCCCCCTCTCCACCTCGTCCACGAGCGGCCACGGGCGGGCCTGCCACGGACCGCCCTGCGATGCGGACCCCAGGGTCCGCACCCCTCCGCCGTAACCCGTTGATATCACGCGGCTTCCGACAGCGAACCCGCGTACTCGGTACGCTCGAGGGCGTAGGCGGTCTCGGCGTGCTCGGTGACGTCGATGCCGATCTCCTCGGCCTCCGGCGTCGCCCGCACCGCCATCACCCGCTTCAGCACGAAGAGGATCGACGCCGTCCCCACCGCCGCCAGCGCCGCGCCCGCGAGCACGCTCACCGCCTGCGCCAGGAGGAGCGACGGGTTGCCGTACAGGAGCCCGTCCTTCCCCGCCGGGTTCACCGCCTTCGTCGCGAACACGCCCGTCAGGAGCGCGCCCGTCACGCCGCCGAGCCCGTGGCACGCGAACACGTCCAGCGTGTCGTCCACCCCGAGCCCCTTGATGAACTCGATCGCGAAGTACGACACGAGCGTCGCGATCGCGCCGATCAGCATCGCCGACAAGGGCGTCACGAACCCCGCGCCCGGCGTCACCGCCACGAGGCCCACGACCGCGGCGATCGAAGCGCCCACGGCCGTCGGCTTCCGGCGCCGCAGCAGGTCCGTCGCGATCCAGGTCGACACCGCCGCCGACGCCGACAGCATGGTCGTCACCACCGCGAGCGCCGCCACGCCGTTCGCGCCGAGCGCCGACCCGCCGTTGAACCCGAACCAGCCGAACCAGAGCAGCGACGCGCCGAGCACCACGAACGGCACGTTGTGCGGCCGCGCGTGCGAGCGCCGGCGCGGCCCGAGCACGAGCGCCGCCACCAAGGCGCTCACGCCCGCGCTCACGTGCACGACGG
>JAKLKT010000535.1 GCA_023150495.1 Planctomycetota bacterium | reverse complement strand
GACGGCGCCCGCGGCAACCCCCGTCGGGTCGTCGAAGTCGACGATGACGCCCGAGAAGGGCGTCCCGTTCCAGCGCGGCCCGGGCGTGGGCGCCGTCGCCGAGAACCCGCCGTCGATCCCCCGCACGAGGAAGAGGTTGAGCGCGCCTTCGGGCCGCGCCGCCGTGCCGACCATGAGCATGTTCACGCGCTCCGTCTCGTCGTGCAGCACGTCGAACCGCGGGTCGAGCGGCACGAACGAGACCTCGCCGAGCCGGATGCCTTCCGCCCCGAGGACGGCGTCGATCGTGCCGATCGCCGTCGCGAGCTTCGGGTCGGCCACGGGGTCCGGGATCGAGAGGCCGCCCGCGACGAACACGCGGAGGTCGAGCGTCCCCATCTCGGCGTCGCGCCGCTGCGACACGAGCGCGCGGACGCGGATGTCCGCCCCGGTCGCCATCCCGTCGCGCAGGCGGAAGCGGTACGCGCCCTCCGCGGGCGCCGCGTCGCCGCTCGCGTAGTCCGGGACCTGGAGGTTGAGGCAGCCGAAGGCGCCCGCCGGGTGGGTGCCGAGCCAGTCGACGGCGACCTGGCCCTTGGGCCCCTCGAGCGTCATGAGATCGAGGAGCGCGTCGGGGACGCCCCACGCCTCGATGAAGATCGCGGTGCCGTCGGGCCCGACGTCGAACGCGAGCCAGTCGGAGTCGCCGCTCACGGGGTCCAGCGGAACGAATCCGTAGTCGAAGGCGACGAGCGGGAGCATCCCCGCGCCCTCGAGCGTGGCCACGAACGGATCCGCGGACACGGAGTGGAACACGAGGAGCGTGGCAGCGGAGCTGCCCTCGGTCGCGGGGGCGTAGACGAGCGGGAGGGAGAGCGTCGCGCCGGGCGCGACCGTCGCGGGCGCGGGCGTGCCGAAGATCGCGAACCCTTCGCCGCCCGAGAGCGTCGCGCGGCTCACGGTGATGGGCGTCACGGCGCTCGTGTTCTCGATGCGGACCGAGAAGGGCACGGTCTCGCCGTTCGCGGCGCGGCCGAGCTGCACGTGGGTGTCGACGAGCCGCGCCGAGGGGACCTCGATCTCCGCGTCGAGGCGGAGGGTGACCGGGAAGGCCGCGCCGCCGCTCGCGCGCCGGAGGAGGAGCGGGAGGGTTCCCCGCTGCTCGAGGGAGGGGGGCGCGGGGGGAGGGGTGAAGACGACCGTGAGCGCGAACTTCTGCGCCGCGGGAACAGTCATCGGCAGCGGCGGCGGGGAGAAGGGGCCGTCGGCCGTGCCGAGGAGCTCGACCGTGCCCGCCTCGTCGAAGGGTTTCGTGACGACGAAGGTGACGGCGGTCGGCGCATCGCCGCGAACGAGCCCGAGGCTATGGAACTGCTCCTGCTCGGGCTCGAGGGTCGGGGCGGGGGCCGTCGAGCCGCCTCCCCCGCAGGCGGCGAGGAGGGCGGAGAAGAGGACGAGGGCAGCGCGACGCATGGGACGCTCCTTGGTTACCACCTAGAGCCTGACGGAGGCCGCGCCGGGCAAGTTCCGCCCGCAGAGCCGATACCTAGTTGCCGGACACGGGTCGCGAGACCGCCGTAACCCCGGCAGCGGACGGCAGTAACGGCGGGATCCCCTCCTCCCCGGAGCCCCTCCACCCCCCCATTAGGATGGTCGCGCGATGCGGTACGAGGGCGACATCTACCGGCCGCCGAGCGAGGCGGAGAGCTACATCCTCCAGGCGACGGTCGGGTGTTCGTGGAACCACTGCACGTACTGCGACATGTACCGGCGGAAGGTTTTCCGGGTGCGGGCGCTCGAGGAGACGCTCGCGGACGTGGCGGAGGCGGGGCGCGCGTACGGCGACGCGGTGGACAAGGTGTTCGTCGCGGACGGCGACGCGCTGGTGATGGACGCGGCGACGTGGGCGGCGGTGCTCGGCGCGTGCCGGGCGGCGTTCCCGCGGCTCCGGCGGGTGAGCGCGTACGCGACGGCGCGGAATCTCCTCGAGAAGACGCCCGAGGAGCTGCGGACGCTGCGGGAGGAGGGGCTCTCGCTGCTCTACATAGGCCCGGAGTCGGGCGACGACGTGGTGCTGAAGCGGATCGCGAAGGGGGCGACGGCTGGGGAGCACGTCGAGGCGGCACATCGCGCGCACGCGGCGGGGATGAAGCTGTCGGCGATCTTTTTATTGGGGGCCGGGGGGGTGGAGCGTTCGGCGGAGCACGCGCGGGCGAGCGCGGCGTTGGCGACGGAGATGGACCCGCGGTTCGTCTCTTTGCTGACGTTGACGGTGATCCCGGGGACGCCGCTCGGGCGCCAGGAGGAGCGCGGCGACTTCCGGGTGCCGGAGGTGCCGGCGCTCTTGCGGGAGCTGCGGACGTTCATCGATCTGGCGCGCCCGTCGGACGCGATCTTCCGGACGAACCACGCGAGCAACTGGCTGCCGCTCGCGGGCCGGCTGCCGCGCGACCGCGAGCCGATGCTCGAAGCGATCGACGCGGCGCTCGACGGCCGCGTGCCGCTGCGGCCCGACTGGGCGCGGGGGTTGTAGGCGCCATCGCGCGTGATTCAGGGGTGGGTCGGGGGGCTGGCGGACCGCCTCAAGCGTTCTTGCGCTTGCTCCTTGTTCCGACGACACGAACAAGGCCGAGGAAGAGGCATCAAGATCACGTTGGACGGGAAGCCAAAGGAGACAACGACGAGTGCACCCTCTGGCGAAGATGGCAATGCGAACGCGGGTGGG
>JAKLKT010000534.1 GCA_023150495.1 Planctomycetota bacterium | reverse complement strand
GAGCTTCCGGCGCTCCTCGTCCAGGCGCGCGCGCTCCGCGATCTCCTCCTCGTGGCCGCCGAGCTTCGCCTCGTCGCGGCGGGCCCTGCGCACGAGCTTGGCGTGCTCCCGGAGCCCCTCGGCCTGCCCCGGATGCTCGAGCGCGAGCGCCTCGAGCCGGGCGGCGTCGTCGTCGGTGCCCCAGTTGGCGATCGAGGGGAGGATCGCGGCGATGTCGTCGTCCTGCGGGTTCCTGAGGACCCGGCGCGCGGACTCGCGCGCGAGCGCCGACTCGCGCCCGCGCTCGCTGACGGTCCGGATCGCGATCGAGCGCTGCCGCGCGTCGGTCGTGCCGTCGAAGACCTGCATCGCGGTCGCGACGAGCAGGTCGTCGTCGACCACGTAGGTCTTCATGATGTCGAACGCGCGCTCGCGGTTCTCCGCGGACTCCGAGTTGAGCGCCTTGTCCACCGCCCAGACGGACGCCTGCTTCGGGTCGTGGAAGGGCTTCGACATCGCCTCGAGCAGCGTCATCTGCTCGCCCTCGTTCTTCGCGCGGTAGTACTCCTCGCCGATCATGCGCGTCGCCTCGGGGTGGGCGAGGATGCGGAGGATCGGCAGCACGACGTCGCGCTGCGCGAGGTCGTCCGACTCGAGCCCGTACTTCCGGATCGTATCGAGCAGGTCCTTCGTGAGCTTCCCGTTCGTGAGGAGCGAGTCCATGTCCTCGCACACCTTCTGCCGGAAGTAGAGCGCGGCCCCGTTGTTCCCCTCCGCGAGCGTGCGCTGCATCTCGCGGAGTCCCACGTGCTCGTCGATCCGCGTCGGCGTCGCGGCGGGGTCGCCGAGGAGATCCTTCTTCTCCGCGGGGGCGGGCGGCCGCTTGACCTCGACGCCGCGTTTCTTCGGCGTGTCGCCGCCCTTCACGAGGAGGAGGATCAGGGCGCCGACGGCGGCGCAGACGACCGCCGGCAGGAGGTACTTCCGCATCCGGCCCATTGTAGGGCCGTCGTGCAGGGAGGAGCGGGGGCCGGGGGGGAGGAGGGTTCGTCCCGAATCTGGACGGGAGGCAGGGAACCGGGGTTCAGGGGCATCCGCGGGGGCGTCGATAGCCCCTTCGTCCCCTTCAGCGTGCGGAAGCATCCATGGCGTCGAGAGACCGTCGGAACGTGGCCACGAAGCGCGTTGTCGCGAAGAAGCGCAACCGGCGCGAGCGCGACCGTCTCGCCGAGGAGTACCTGCCGCTCGTCCGGCACGTCGTCGCCCGCATCGCGATGAACCTCCCCGCCCACGTGGACAGCGACGAGCTCTTCCAGGTCGGGTCGGTGGGGCTCATCAACGCCTCGCGCTCGTTCGACGAGAACCGCGGGGTCGCGTTCAAGACCTACGCGTTCGCGCTGATCCGCGGGGCGATCCTCGACGAGCTGCGCCGGCTCGATGTCGTGCCGAGGAGCACCCGCGAGAAGATCCGCGCGATGGACGCGGCTGCCGCGAGGCTCGCCCAGCAGCTCGACCGTCCGGCAGCGCCGGCGGAGCTCGCCGCGGCGCTCGGCACGACCGAGTCGAACATCTTCGACCTGATCCGGGCCGCGCGCACGGTCGCGATGCTGTCGCTCGACGACGGCACGACCTCGCCCGAGGCGCTGCTCGTCCGCGACATCCTGCCCTGCCCGAACACGGTCGACCCGAGCGACGCGGCGGCCGAGGCGGAGCTGATCGACGCGGTCGCCGTCCGGATCGGCGTGCTCCCGGAGGCGGAGCGCCGCGTGATCACGATGTACTACCGCGAGGGGCTGCTGCTGCGCGAGATCGGCGAGGTCCTCGGCGTGACGGAGTCGCGCGTGTCGCAGATCCACTCCCGCGCGCTCGCCCGCCTCCAGGGCATGCTCAAGCCCGACGCGGACGCATAGGCTCCCGCCTTCCGGTCCTACCGGCCCGAGCGGAGGTCGCCGTCGAGCAGCGCGAAGGCGGTCTCGACGCGGGCGAGGTCGGTGTCCAGCTCTCCGTTCGCGAGGCGGCGGCGCACCTCGTCCACGAGCTTCCGTCTCACGGCGGGGGGGATTTCGGCGCCCGTCTCGACCCGGAGCCGGGCGTCGGCGGAGGGGCGGCCATCGCGGAACTCGGTCATCACGCGTCCATTTTCGGCAGGCGCCCGGCGCGTTTGAGAGGGGGGCCGGGGGGCGTATCAGGGAAGGCCACAGGCTGCGGACCGGAGGCCTATAGGGCCGCGGCCCGCCGCACGCGGTTCGGCCCGGTCCAGGGGTGGCCCCCCCCGGCCCCCCCCGTATCCAAAGCCGGGAATGCCGCCGGACGAGCGACCTGCCGGCTGCAGCTTCCCTCAGATCCGCCCGCCGCCGTTGAGCGAGGCGTACGAGAGCTGGCAGAGCCTCGCGTAGAGGCCGCCCTTCTTCAGCAGCTCATCGTGCGTCCCCTCCTCGACGAGCCGGCCGTGGTGGAGGCAGAGGATCCGGTCCGCCTCCCGGACCGTCGACAGGCGGTGCGCCACGACGATCGCGGTCCTCCCCTCGAGCAGCTTCGGCAGCGCATCCTGGATGAGGCCCTCCGTCTCGGTGTCGATCGACGACGTCGCCTCGTCGAGCACGAGGATGTCCGGGTCGCTCGCGAGCGCGCGCGCGAACGCGAGCAGCTGCTTCTGCCCCACGCTCAGGTTGCCGCCGCGCTCCCGGATGTCGGCCGAGAACCCGCCGTCGAGCTTCGCGAGGAAGTC
>JAKLKT010000533.1 GCA_023150495.1 Planctomycetota bacterium | reverse complement strand
CTCGCCGAACGCGCGGCCGGCGACCGCGACCGGATCGTCCGCCACTTCGCGACGCTCTCCCTCGGGATGATCGGCGGCCCGAAGGCCTTCGGGCTGCTCCGGAAGCACTACGACGCGGCGAACAAGGAGGCGCGCGGGTTCTTCCTCGTCGCGTACGGCCTCTCGAGGGAGCCGGGGGCGGGCGCGATCCTCGCCGAGGTGATGAGGACCGAGGCGGACCCGATGATGGCGGCGGGGGCCGCGCTCGCGCTCGGGCTCCTGGAGGACGCGGCGCACGCGCCGGCGATCCGCGAGACGTTCGGGCAGGCGAGGTCGTGGACGCTGCTCCAGACCTGCATGCTCTCGCTCGCGCTCCTGAACGACCAGCCGTCGGCCGGGAAGATCGAGGAGGTGCTCGTCGGCCGCCGGAACCCGGAGGTGCGGACGGCGGCGGCGGTCGCGTTCGCGCTCCTCCGCCAGTGGTCGGCGCTCCCGGTGCTGACGGCGATCCTGCGCGAGGAGAAGAGCCTCGTCACGCTGACGACGATCTCGCAGGTGATGGGGTTCCTCGCGACGGAGAAGGCGGTGGAGCCGCTCCTCGAGCTCTACCGGGACAAGGGGCTGCAGCGGCAGGCGCGCGCGTTCGCCCTCGTCGCGGTCGGCGCGCTCGGCGACCCGGAGGAGATCCCGCTGCTCGTGAGGCTCGCCTTCGACCTCAACTACATGCTGCGGTCCGACCCCGTCGACGAGGCGATCACGATCCTCTGACCGCGGTGCGGGGGGGCTCCGGGGGCACGCCCGGCGGGGGTCCTCGCGCGTGCGTCACGTCGAAGCGCGACGGCGGGAGGAATCGGCGGGGCCCCGATCATGACGGTAAGCCCACCAGGCGCATCCGGCGCCGGGCTGGACCGGGACCCCGCTCTTCCCTTTTCTCCTGCCTTGCTTATCGCCGACATTCCGGATCCTGCAACCGGAAGATGCGATGACGTAAGTCGTTTGTGTCAATACGGTTGCGGCGACTCGCGGAGTTTTTACAGTCCGGTACTCGGCCAAATGGGACCAATTGCGCCGACTGTGACTCCAAATGAGACCAAAAACCGAACCAATCGGCAGGTTCTTGGCCTATTTCGACATAAGCCGTTGATCGGCAACCGTTTGCGTCGTGCCAATCACTCGATCTTGGTCAAGGCGGCCGCGGCCGCCGCTCGGACCTCCTCGCTCTTGTCTTCGAGGGCGTCGAGCAGCGCCGACTTGGCTCCGAGGGCGCCTCGTCCCATCGCGCCGAGCGTGTTTGCGGCGGAGACCCGCGTCGACTCGTCGTTGTTCCTGAGGGACCGGACGAGGAGGTCGAGGATCGGCGTGCCCATCTCCTCGAAGGCCTCGGCGACCATCGCGCGCACGTCCGGATCGTCGCTCGTGAGCGTGGTGAAGAGGACGCGCGTGGGAGCGGTCGTGTCGCCCGTGATCCCGTAGATCGCGAGGGCCGACGCGACCCGCACCCGCACGTCGCGGTCGGAAAGCGCGCGGTCGAGCGGGACCAGCGCGCTGCGCGCCTCCTCGCCGATGCGGCCGAGGGCGATCGCCGCCATCCCGCGGACGCCGCTGTCCTTCGCCTTGAGCGCATGGGCGAGCGCGGGCACGGCCGGGCTCGCAGCGGGGCCGAGCTTCGCGAGGAGCGAGGCGGCCATGATCTGCGGCCTTGCGGGAGCGGTCTCGAGGATGGCGACGAGCATGCCCGTCGCCTCGGCGCCCTTCGCGGCGAGCCGGTCGTGGGCCGTTGCGCCCCTCTCCGGGTCGGCGAGCTCCTTCGCCCACTCCTCCGCGGTGCGGCCGTCCAGCCGCTCGGCGCAGCCGGCGACGAGGAGGAGGGCGAGGAGTGCCACGCGCACGGGCCCATGATCGCCCGGGGCGGCGGCTTTGGCGAGCGGCGAGCGCCGTCAAGGTCCCGGCGGGTCAGGGCGTCTCATCCTGGGACGCCGGGGACGGTTCCCGCTCGACATGGCCGCCGGGCGTGGTGGGCTTCCTCTCGGGACGGAACGGATGGCGGATACGAAGCCGATGGTGCGACCGGCGGCGCCGGCGGCCGTCGCGGCGGAGGGCGTGCCGGTCGCGCCCGCGGCCGCGGACGGCCAGGGGACGTCGCCCCCGCCCACGCTCACGAAGGGGCAGAAGGCCGAGCTCGAGCTCCGCGGCCACTTCCACGGCCGCCGCGCGGGGCAGCGCATCCAGGTGCCGCTCGACGTCGAGCTCGTGTGCTTCGAACGCAACGTCGGCGCGCGCACGGTGAACCTCTCGCGCAGCGGCGTGCTGATCGAGGTGCGGGACACGCGCGCGGGCGGCATGACCGAGCTCGTGGCCTATTGCGAGGAGATGGCACGTCTCTTCGCGGCGGGCGGCACGCTCGACTTCGCGTGCGGCGTCTCGCGCACCGTGCACGTCGTGAGGATCACCGCGGGGGGGCTCGGGGGGCGGATGGTCCCGCTCGTCGCCTGCCGCTTCACGGAGCCGCTCACGCCGGAGGACTTCGCCCACATGGGCATCGATCCGCCGCCGGCGGACCACGACGTCCCGGACCCGGTCGACGCCGACCCGTCGGCGAGGCCGCGCGTCGTGCGCGACGTGGAGGTCCCCGGCGCGAAACGCAAGGTGCCCGCGATCCACGAGCTCGTGCGGTGGGCGGTCGAGCTCGACGCGACCGACATCCACGTGAAGGCGGGCAGCCCGCCGCGG
>JAKLKT010000532.1 GCA_023150495.1 Planctomycetota bacterium | reverse complement strand
TCCCGACGACCGCCCGCGCCCCCGCGTAGAGGAACCCCCAAGGCAGCGCGTACATCGACTCGCCCTTCTGCTCCCTGCCCTTCGTGCTCTCGCAGGCCGAGAGCACGACGAGCTCGGTCCCTTCGAGCCGCCCGCGCCAGCGGGAGAAGAGGTCCACGAGCGTCAGGAAGCCGTCGTCGCCCGCGACCGGCACTGCGGGCACCGAGAGCGCGAGCCCGCTGAACGACGCGGTCTCGGTCTCGTCCACGAGTCCGTGCGTGGCAATGTGGAGGAAGCGCGGGGACTTCGTCGCTTCGAAGAGCCGCGCCTCGGTCGCTTCGCCACCCAGGAGCACGGTCGCCTTCGCGCGTTCGCCGAGGCGCTCGCGCAGCGCCTTCTCGATCCCTGCGACCTCCGTGCGCGTGCCGGGGAGCGCCGCGAGGCTCCTGCCCCGTTCCAACGCAGACCGCAGCGCGATCGCCATCTGCCCGCCCGAGAGGAGGCTCGGGCCCGCAACCGGCGGCGGCTCCAGCGCGATGGTGACGCCCAAGGGGCCCGACGCCGCCCTCACCTCGCACTTCTCGCCGCCGCGGAGGAAGTCGACCGCGATGTCGCTTCGGCCCTCGCCAGCGGTCTGGACGCTCTCGCGCAGACCGGCAGGGTCGGCGACCTCCTTCCCGTCGTAGCGGACGAGGACGTCGCCGGGCCGGAGCCCCAGCCGCTCGGCCTGGCCTCCCGGCCGGATCTCGGTCACCAGCACTCCCTTCTCCGGCCATACGACCGGCGACGCATTCCCGGCGAAGAGCGGGTCGCCCACCGCCACGAGGTCCGCGCCGAACGACTCGGCTCTCGGCCGACCGCGCAGCCACGCGAGCACCGACGCCGAAGGCTCGTAGGCGATGGGCGGGCCCGCGCCCTCCCAGTAGACGGGTTTGCCCTCCTTCTCCTCGACTACCAGCGTTTCGAAGGGGATGCGGTTGAGCACGCCGTCGGCCATCAGGTAGAGACGCGAGGCACTGCTCACCGACTTCCACACCGACTCGGGGACCGCCGCATGGAAGAGCGCCCGGCCTGCGATCGCGGCCTCGGCGAGCGACGAGCGGCTGTTCGAAAGTACCGCGGAGTACGCCTCGGCCGCCTCGACGAGTCGCTTCGTGGGGAGCTCGACGACGTCGACCAGCTGATGCGACACGACGAACGCGAACGACGTCTCGCCCGCGACCGAGTAGGCAAGGAGGCGCTCGTCCGCGGTAAGCAGGCCCTGGACCTCCTTCGGACCGAGCGGGTTCGCGGCGGGCAGGGTGTCCCGCACGAGCCGGTGAGCCCTCGACATCACGTCGAGGAGGCTCTTCCTCGCCTTCGACTCGGCCTCGACGAGGCCGCGGACTTCCTCGCGCGAAGCGTCCGGCCGCGCGCGCGCCTTCTCGGTCTCCTTCTCGCGCCGCACGACTTCGGCCTCGGCGGAGGCCCGATCCGACTCGACTCTGTCGATCTCATCGAGGGCTCTCCTGTCCCCATTTGCGCTCGCCGCAGCCCTGGCCTCGGCGATCCGGTCCGACTGGCCTCGTAAGAGGAGGTCGAGCATCTCGCGCCCCCGCCCGCGCTCGAGGACGCCCAAAGCGAGGCCCGTCTCCTTGAGCGCCACGTGCGCGCGCGTAAGCGCCTCGTAGGGATCCCACCTGTCCCGCATCGACTCAACGAAGCGCGAGCGCTCCTCGCTTAGAAGGCCGCGGGCGTCGAGACGGATTGTCTCAAGCGTCTCCACGGCGTTCCGCAGCGGCTCGACCGCGTCGCCCGCGCGCCCGGCGCGTAGATGTACGATGCCGAGTGCCGTCCCCCAGCGCCAGCGATCCGGCGAGGAGAGGCGCATGGTGATCGCGTAGGCCTCCTCTCTGCGCGGGAGCGCCTCGGACGCGCGGCCCAGCGACTCGAGCGTCGAGGCGAGGTTGTTGAGGCCCCATGCCACGTCGGGATGGTCGCCCTGGAAGTGCCGCCGCCACATCGCGAGCGACTCCTCTTTGAGCGGGAGCGCTTCGGCAGAGCGACCCAGCGACTCGAGCGTGACGGCGAGGTTGTTGATGCCTCTAGCCGCTTCGGGGTGGTCGCCCTGGAAGAGCCGCCGCATCATCGCGAGCGACTCCTCGTGGAGCGGAAGCGCCTCGGCCACGCGGCCCAGCGACTCGAGCACGGAGGCGAGGTTGTCAAGGCTTGTGGCTACTTCGGGGTGGTCGCCCTGGAAGAGCCGCCGCCAAATCGCGAGCGACTCATCCGCAAGCGGGAGCGCCTCGGCCGCGCGGCCCAACATCAGGAGCGTCATGGCGAGATTGTTGAGGCTTTGGGCCACTTCGGGGTGGTCGCCCCTGAAGAGCCGCCGCCTCATCGCGAGCGACTCATCCAAGAGCGGGAGCGCCTCGGCTGCGCGGCCCAGCATCTGGAGCGTCCGGGCGAGGTTGTTGAGACCCGTGGCCACGGCGGGGTGGTCGCCCTTGAAAAGCCGCCGCATCATCGCGAGCGACTCCTCGTGGAGCGGAAGCGCCTCGGCCACGCGGCCCAGCGACTTGAGCACGGAGGCGAGGTTGTCGAGGCTTGTGGCCACGGCAGGGTGGTCGCCCGGGGAGAGCCGCCGCCAAATCGCGAGCGACTCATCCAAGAGCGGGAGCGCCTCGGCTGCGCGGCCCAGCATCTGGAGCGTCAGGGCGAGGTTGTTGAGCCCCGTGGCCACGGCGGGGTG
>JAKLKT010000531.1 GCA_023150495.1 Planctomycetota bacterium | reverse complement strand
GAGGGCCCAGCCGGCGAAGACGGCGAGCGGGGCGAACGTCAGCCGGCACGCGAGCGAGTCGAGGGAGAGGATCGTCGCCCGCCGCCGCGGCGAGGGGACGCGGCGGTTCAGGAGGAACCGGGTGAGGGGCGGGTAGAGGCCGAAGGCCGCGCCCTGGACGCAGAAGAGGGCCGCGGCCGCCGGGAACCTGAGGATCGCGAGCAGCAGGAACATGAAGAGGAGGGCCCCGGGAACCAGGAGGACGACCAGCTTCTCGGCGCCGGCGATCCAGCGGTGGGCGCGGAGCGCGGCCAGCGCGCCCATGAGGTTCATGCCGGCGAGGATCGTGCCGTAGAGGTGGGGCCCGATCCCCTGCGCCTCGAGGACGGGGTGGAAGAAGAGGACGACCGCGGCCCGGAGGAGCGCGAAAACCCCGATGCTATAGAGGATCACGCGAGCGACGCCGGGGAGCGTGACGACGTCCCGGATCGCCCCGACTGTGATCTCCCGGGCGGACTGGCGCTCGCCGCGCGGGGGCTCCGTGAAGAGGAGGCCGACGCCCGCGCCGAGGAGGCTCAGCCCGCCGGCGAACCAGTAGGCAAGGACCGGGTTCCCGTCGACGACGAGGAGCCGGTCGGAGAGCGGGTAGCCGATGACGGTCGCGAGGAGCCAGGAGGCCTGCGCCGCGCCTTCTGCCCGGGGGTACTGCGCCTCCTGCCGCTCGGCCGCGAGGGAGTCGTAGAGGAGCGCGGAGTCCGCGCCGCTGACGAAGGCGGTGCCGAGGCCGAAGAGCACCTCCCCGGCCGCGAAGGAGGGGAAGTCCGTCGCGACCGCGAAGAGGAAGCACCCGAGCCCGTTGACGAAGGCGCCGAGGACGAGGATCGCCTTACGGCCGAACCGGTCGGCGAGGACCCCGGTCGGCACCTCGGCGGCGACGACGACCAGGTAGTAGAGGCCCTGGAGGAGTCCGTACTCGGCTTGCGAGAGGCCCCGCACCTTCGTGATGAAGAGCTGGATGTAGGGAGCGAAGAGGAGGAGCCGCGTGAGGACGCGGTAGAGGAGGAAGAGGCGGAAGTTGCGCAGGGGATCCCGGGGGGGCTCCGGGGGACGGCCCCCGGGGCCCCCTCATATCAAGCGCCGAGGTCTATAATCCCGGCTTATCTTGGACCTCGAGTCGCTGCGCTCCTTCTACCACGTCGCCCGCGAACGCTCGTTCTCGCGCGCGGCGAGGACGCTGCACGTCTCGCAGCCGGCGGTGTCGGTCAGGATCAAGTCGCTCGAGCAGGAGCTCCAGGAGCGGCTCTTCGACCGGGCGCGGAAGGGCGTCGCGCTGACGGAGGCGGGCACGGTGCTCTTCGCGTCGGCGGAGAAGATCTTCTCCGACGTCGAGGAGGCGCGCGCGCGGCTCCGCGAGCTCAAGGAGACCGGCGCCGGGCGCGTGCGGCTCGGCTGCTCGGACACGGTGAGCCTCTACCTCCTGCCGGAGCCGCTGAAGCGGTTCCGGCGGAAGTTCCCGGCGGCGGAGGTGATCATCCGGAACGACCACACGGCGGGGATCCTCGACCTGCTGCTGCGCGGGGAGCTCGACTTCGGGATCGTGTCGCGGCCGCCGTCGATCGACCACCGGCTCGAGGCGCGGGAGCTCTTGAAGGAGCCCTTCGTCGCTGTGTGCCGGAAGGACGATCCGCTGCTGCGGCGCGGGCAGGCGACGCTCTCGGCGCTCGACGGGCGGCCGATGGTCGCGCTCGAGCGCGGGACGGTGACGCGCGACGCGATCGACCGGGCGCTCCGGGCGGCGGGGGCGAAGCCGAAGGTCGTGCTCGAGACGGGCAACGTGGAGGTGCAGAAGCTCTACGCGTCGATGGGCTTCGGGTGCGCGGTGCTGCCGCTGAGCGCGGTTACGGACGCCGACCGCCGGCGCCTCGCGGTGCTCCCGATCCGGGACGCGGGCCTCGAGCGCGCTATCGTCGCGGTCGTCCCGCGCGACCGCTACGTGCCGCGCGCGGCGCAGGCGCTGCTCGACACGGTCGCGTCGCGCGGCCAGCCGGAGTAGGCGCGCTCACTGCCGCAGCTCGCGCCCGGCTCGATCGACCGCAGGGGCCACTTGGCACCGGCCGGGCCCCATCCCCATCAGCCGCTCCGCGATCTGCAAGCGAGTCCCCTTCTCGCGGCGAAGGCGGCCCTCCCCCCCGGAGCCCCCCCGCACAATGGGACTCCGAGCCTAGAATCCACCGGATGGTGCCGCTCCTCCTCGCCCTCCTGCTCGCGCCGGAGCCGACGCACGAGCTGAAGCTCCGCTTCGAGAAGGGGATGGTCTACGAGGAGGCCACCACGCGGCGCATCAAGCTGCGCCTCATCGAGCAGAAGCGCGTCGCCAAGTTCGACGTCGAGGAGGAGTGCCTCTTCCGGCGCACCGTCCTCGCCGTCGGCGACGACGGGCTGCCGTCCGAGGAGAAGATCGAGGTCCTCCGCTTCGCGAAGAAGATTCACGAGCGGCCCGACGGCGAGGCGGGCAGCGAGGCCAACCCCGCGGAGAAGAAGACCTTCCTCTGGAAGCGGCGCGGAGACGGCTACGTGCTCCTCTCCGGCGACACCGACGTCACGAAGGAGCACCCGCGCCTCGCCGAGCGGCTCCTGAGCTACCGGGCGAAGCGCATGCCCGAGAAGCCCGTCGCGGTCGGCGCGACGTGGGAGGTCCCCGCCGGCGCGTTCCTCGAGTCCACGGGGCAGAC
>JAKLKT010000530.1 GCA_023150495.1 Planctomycetota bacterium | reverse complement strand
CCGCGAAGAGCGTGTAGGAGCCCTGCGTCGCGCGGAGGTCGGGGACGCCGAGGCCGCTGAGCAGCTCGCCGCCGCGCTCGAGCTGCGCCGGGAACGTGAGCGGCATGCGCAGGATCGAGACCTTGTGGCCGAGCCGGGCGACGGGGTCCCAGAAGGGCTCGCCGCCGCGGAGGTTCACCGCGCGCGGCGGCCGGACGGGGAAGCCGAGCGGCCCGAGCACGGGCGGGAAGCGCTGGACGAGGCCGTTCTCCGGGCGGTAGCAGTCCTTGCCCTCGAGATCGCGCCGGACGAAGTCGAAGATGCCGTGCTCGCCGGGATCCTGCCCCGTCGCGAAGGTCGCCCATGCGACCGGCGACTCGGGAGGATTCGTCGTGCGGCAACGCAGGAACGCCCCGTCGCGCGCCAGCCGCTCCAGCGCGGGCAGCCGCCCGATGTACTCCTCGAGCAGGTTCGGGTCGACGCCGTCGAAGCCGAGGACGACGACCCGCCGTTGCGCGGGCTCGTAGGCGTACTCCCGCCCCGCCGTGGCACGGGCGGCGTCGAGCCACATCGCCGCCATCGGGAGCAGCAGGAGACCCAGCGGCACGCCGGGCCAGAGGATGCGGAGGAGCGCTCGCACGAGGCCGGGCATCCTATTCCGCGGCGGTCACGGCCGCATCACGCGGAGGGGTGCCGGAGGGGCCTGCGGATCTCGACCACGACTCCCGCCGACTCCTTCGCGAGCCTCTCGCGGATCCGCGCGTCGTCCGCCGCCTCCTCGCCGGGCACGGGGTGGCCGTCGAGGGAGGCGAGCCGCCGGCCGTCGCCCTCGCGGACGAGGCGGCGTGCGACGGGCGCGTCGTCGGGGCCCCGCAGGAGCAGGACGTCGCCGGGGCGCGGCTCGATTCCGGGGTCCACGAGCAGGTGGTCGCCGTCGCGGAGCTCCCCTCCTGCCGTGGCGGCCCCCGTCCAGGCGATGAGGAACGGGGTCCGCGATGCGTCCTCCGCGGGCGGGAGCGAGTAGTAGAGCCGGGGCGCGGGGCCCGGAATACGGTCGCTCAGGATCCGCGGCAGGGCATCGAGGAGCAGGCGGCGGTCGCGCTCCGGAAGGTCGTCCACGAGCCGGGAGACCGCGGTCGCGCGGTCCTGGTGGCGCCGGCCGAGGGCAGCGAGGACCTCGCGGAGGCGCCGCTTCCGCAACGCGCTCCCCCCGATCCACTCCACGGCGCCCTCGATCCAGCTGGGGGCCGAGGAGAAGAGGAAGGGAGACAGCAGCGACTCGAGGACCCGCTGGCGCGACCGCTGCTCGCGCGACAGCCTGCCGCGCAACGTGCGCACGCGCTTCTGCACGGTGGTGGGGGCGCGCTGCAGGTGGGCGACCTCGAGAAGCTGTCTCGCGGGGAGCCCGAGGACCTCCGCCAGCCGTTCGCACACGCGATCCGAGGGCGGGGGCTTCTTCCCGCTCTCGAGAAGGCACACGTAGGAGGGCGTGAGCCCGGCGGAGATCGCGAGCTGCGCCTGCGTGATGCCGACCCGCTCCCGGGCGGCGGCCAGAAGCGCGGAGAAGTCTTCCATGGTGCGACGTTGCCGAGGCGAGGCCCCGGCACCCGGATTCTAGCCCAGCGCGGCGGCCCGGACAGGCGCCGGTTTACTGGCCGGTAAATTATTGATTGACTAGTTAGTTAATTTCGGTACGATCCGGGCATGGAGGCAGGTTGGTCCTGGCCCGGAGCTTTCAGACGATTCCAAACCAAAAACCTCAAGGAGAACAAGGTCGACAGGCAGGATCGGTTCGCGCACTAGGGGACAACCGGTCTAGGCTCCCAAGCACTTCCCTCCGCTGAGCGGCCGGCCCACGAGCATGGGCCGGCCGCGTCGTTTTCGGGCCTGGCGGATATGCAGGCGCGGAGCGGAAAGAGGCGGAAAGAGGCGGAATTCGTTCACGCCAGCGCATGAGCCTGTCGATAGTACAAATCGGCCTCGGGCATCGACTTAGGTGCGGCGGGTGGGGTTGAGCCGCGCAGCCGGGGCCGATTGGGCATGGTCCTTGTTTAGGGTGCGCCCGGAGGCATGTGCATGCTTGGGACGGGCTCTTGGAAACTCATCATCCTCTTCGCGGCGACCTTCGGGCTTGCCGGTCTTGTCCGCCCGGTCGCCGCGGACGATTCGGAGGAGGCCTCGTTCGAGGTCGTCGATTCCGACGGCATCTACTTCGGGACGGGCAAGAACCCGAAGACGCCCGGGGTGCTGGTCGCGGACGACGTGTGGAAGGAGATCCCGGAGTACAAGAAGATCCTCGACGACGAGCTGACCGAGGACGACCCGGAGTACCACCTCCTCATGCTCAAGGCGACCGAGCGGTTCAACAAGGCCCTGAAGGCTCTCGCGAAGCGCGACTCGCACGACATGCTCGGCGAGGTCGGGTCCATCAAGGCCAACAGCGGGGCGAAGATCCCGGACGTGACGGCGGAGATGATCAAGCTCGTGACCCGGTGACGGTAAAGGGACGCGGGAGCCGCTGCCGGACGCATCCGGACGCGGCGCGGCCGGGCGCGCGGACGGAAGGAGCACGGAATGATGGGGAAGGTGACGTCGAGGCGGCTGCCGCTCGGGGGGGCCGCGGCCGCGCTCCTTCTGTCTCTCGCAGCCGCGGGGCTCGCGCAGGAAGCGCCCGCGCCCGCCCAGGAGCCCGCCCCCGAGCCGGCCCCGGCCCAGGGGTCCCCGGCGGACGCGCC
>JAKLKT010000529.1 GCA_023150495.1 Planctomycetota bacterium | reverse complement strand
CTCCCCCCCGGCCCCCCTCCTTCCGGCTTCCGGCTCCACGGCCACGACGCGATGGGCGTGCGCGCCGCAGCCGACGCGCTCCGCGGCTCGCGCCTCGTCCTCGAGACCAGCAAGGGGACGATCGTCATCCGCCTCTTCCCCGACGACGCGCCCGCGCACTGCGTGAACGTCGCCGCGCTCGCGGGCGAGGGCTTCTACGACGGGCTCACGTGGCACAGGGTCGTCGCGGACTTCGTCATCCAGGGCGGCTGCCCGCGCGGGGACGGCGCGGGGAACGGCGGCGTCGTGCTCCCGGACGAGATCGGAGAGCGCCCGTACGTGCGCGGGACGGTCGGCATGCCGAAGGGGAACGACGACACCGGCGGCTGCCAGATCTTCATCACGCACCTCCCGACGCCGCACCTCGACGGGCGCTACACGGTCTTCGGGCAGGTGGTCGAGGGGTTCGCGGTCGTCGACGCGATCCGGATCGGCGACAGGATCGTGAAGGCGCGGGTCGAGCTCGCCGGGCAGTGAAGCCCGGGGGGGCCGCCTTCGCGCCGCGGACGGCGCCTCGACGCGCCTACACCTCGCCGCCGAAGATGTCCTTCGGGGCCTGCGGCACCGCCGCCTCCGCGTGCGGCTCGAGCGTCAGGCGGTTCTCGAGCAGCTCGTCGAGCGCGATGTCGATCGGCCGCGTCTTGTCGGTCTCGACCAGAGGGCGGGCTCCCTGCACGAGCTCGCGCACCCGCTTCTGCAGAATGGAGGTCATGGCGAAGGGACCGCCGAAACGCTCCTGCGCCTGCTGGATCTTCTTGAAGTCCATATCCACTCGCGGGGGTTGGGGGGAGGGGTACAGACCCGGCAGTCTAGGCGCTCTTTCCGCCTTTGTCCAGCCGAAGGGCACGGCCGGCCGCCCGGAGGAGGGATTCGATCTCGGGGCAGCGGAGGAGCTTCCCCGCCGCCAGGTAGGCGGTCCCCCCCGCCGCCACCGGCACCAGTCCCCGGAGGAGCCTCGGGAGGGCCCCGCCGTCCCCCGCCGGGAGCAGCAGGAGCGTGGCGGCCGCCGCGGCCGCGCAGATCCCGCTCGCGAGCGCGATCTTCCCGAGCCGGACGAGCGCCTCGCCGCGGGGCCAGCCGTGGAGCGCCCCGGTGAACCCGAGGAGGATCGCGAGGTTGCCGAGCTGGCCGACGCCGACCGCGAGCGCGAGCCCGTTCCAGCGGAGCCACCGGTGCGCGAGGAGCGCGCAGGCGAGGTTCGCGACGACGGCGGCGAGCGACGCGAACACCGGGATCCGCACCCGGCCCTGCGCGTGGAAGAAGGGCACCACGGCCTTGACCGCGCAGTAGAAGACGACCGCAGGGGCGAACCAGCGGATCGTGAGGCCGATCTCCGCGGTGCGCCCGGGCGTCATCTCGCGCCCCCAGCGGAAGAGCATGTCCGCGATCGGCTCGCCGAGGACGAGGAGCCCCGCGGCCGCCGGCGCCGCGAAGGCCACGCAGAGGAGGAGCGCCTCCGCGAGCGTCTCGCGGGCGCCCTCGTCGTCGTGCACCGCCGCGCGCCGCGACGCCTCGGCGAGCACCGCGGTCCCGACCGCGACCCCGACGAGGCCGACGGGGAGGTGGACGAGACGGAAGGCGTAGTAGAGGTACGACGTGCCTCCCTCGTAGGCGGTCGCGAGCCGCGTGTTGATGAGGATGCAGACGTTCGTCGCGGCGAGGCCGAGGACGACCGGCAGCATGCGCCGGAGCATCTGCCGCGTCTCCTCGGTGCGGAGGCGGAGGTCCGGGAGGAACCGGGGCCGCCAGCCCGCGCGCAGGAGCGGCGGCACCTGGATCAGGAACTGGAGCGCGCCGCCCGCGAGCAGCAGGAGGGCCCACGGCATGGCTCGCGCGGGCGCGTCGAGGACGGCCTTGTAGACGACGAGGCCGCCGAGGACGAGGACGAGGTTCTGCGCCGCCGGGGCGAGCGCCGGGACGAAGAAGCGGCCGAGGACGTTCAGCGCCCCCATCGCGGCGACGGCGAGGCAGATGAGGAGCAGGAAGGGGGCGAGCACCCGCACGAGGCGGACCGCATCCGCGAACTCCGGCTGGCCGACGAACGCGGGCGCGGCGAGCACGCGCACGATCGCCGGCGCGAACGCGATCAGGAGCACGCAGATCGCCCCGACGTACACGAGCATCGTCGAGAGGACGCGGTTCAGGAGCGCGAGCGCCGCCTCCCGCCCCTCCCGCTCGTGGACCCGCATGATCGTGGGCACGAACGCGCCCGAGAACGCGCCCTCGGCGAAGAGGTCGCGGAAGAGGTTCGGCACCTTGAACGCGACATCGAGCGCGTCCGAGAGCCAGCCGCTCCCGAAGAGCGCGGCGCGCACGGAATCGCGCAGGAGGCCCAGCACGCGCGAGACGAGCGTCGCGACGGAGACGAGGCCCGCGGCGCGGAAGAGGCGGGTCACGGAAGCGGGAAGGGGTCGGTCACGGGCACCGTCGCGGACTCCGGGAACTGCCGCGCGGCCACGTGGCACCGGAAGGTGTGGCCCTGTCCCGCGTCGGTGACGCCGGGCGCGTCCCGCTTGCAGACCTCCTCCGCGTAGCGGCAGCGCGGGTGGAAGTGGCACCCGGACGGCGGGTTCACGGGGGTGGGCACGTCGCCCTCGAGCACGATCCGCGTGCGGTGGCGCGTCGGGTCGGGCACGGGCACCGCGGAGAGGAGCGCCTGCGTGTAGGGGTGGAGC
>JAKLKT010000528.1 GCA_023150495.1 Planctomycetota bacterium | reverse complement strand
AGCCGCACGAGGGCCGCCCGCGCACCGCCTACTTCGTGAAGCTCGCCGAGGGCGGCGACGCCGCGTCGCAGCCCGTCCTCCTGCGCTCCGACTACGAGAAGGACGGCATCCTCTACCTCATGAACGCCGCGCCCGGCCGCTACGCCGCCGTCGGGTGCTACGGCAAGGGGATGGACCGCCAGTGGACCGCCTACTTCCCGGAGGACATGATCCGCTCGAGCGAGCGCGACGTGCCCGAGGGCAAGGCCGTGCTGCTCGGCGCCTACGAGGTCGACCTCCGCTCGATCTCCACGGAGGGCGACGCGGCGCAGCAGCACTACCTCCGCGTCATCCACCCGGGCTGGGCGACGCGGAGCGACGCGCTGAAGCTCTTCACGCGCGACGAGCACGCCTGGGGCGGGCCCTGGCACGAAGGCGACGCGAAGCGCGCGCTCGCGCGGATGAGGGAGCGGCTCGGCGCCGCGTGGGCGGGCCGGCTCGTCGAGTAGGTGCGGTGGGGCTCCGGGGCCCCTACTCGATCTCGCGGAGCCGCTCGATGATCCCCTGCGCTGCCTCGGCCACCGCGGGCCCGTCCATCGCGAACCGCGCGCCCGCCGTCGCGAACAGCTCCGGCAGGGGCCGGCTGCCGCCGAGCGCCAACGCCGCGCGGTAGCCTCCGATCGCCGCGCCGCGGTCGCGACGGAACCGCTGCCAGATCTGGAGCGAGCCGAGAGCCGCGATCCCGTACTCGATGTAGTAGAAGGGGTAGCGGAAGAGGTGCAGCTGCTGGTGCCAGTCGATCGCCTGCGCCTCCTCCATGCCCGTCCAGTCGACGAAGGGCTCGAAGCGGCGGCGCAGCGCCTTCCACGTCGCGTGGCGCTCCGCCCGCGCGTGGCCCGGGTGCGTGTAGATCCAGTGCTGGAACGCGTCGACCGTCGCGACCCACACGAAGAGCCAGAGCCGCTGCTCGAGGAGCTGGACCGCTGCGGCGCGCGCCTCGTCCGCGGGCAGCGCCTCCCCGAAGTGCTCGAGGCCCATGAGCTCCATCGTCATGCTCGCGACCTCGCAGAACTCCATCGGCGCATGCGCGAGCTCCGGCACCGGCTCCTCGCGCGTCGCGATCGTGTGGAAGGCGTGGCCCCCCTCGTGGAGGAGCGTCTTCACGTCCGCGTAACGGCCCACGGAGTTCGCGAAGATGAACGGCAGCCGGATGTCGTGGACCTCCGCGTTGTAGCCGCCCGGCGCCTTGCCCGGCCGCGCCATGAGGTCGAGGAGCCCGTTCCGGACGAGGATGTCGAACTCCGCGTCGAATCCGGGATCGACCGCGCGGAAGAGGTCCCTCCCGAGTCCGACGAGACCCTTCTCGTCCGAGAACGCCGGCGGCGACGTGCGCCCGTCGCCGCGCGCGACCCGGTCCCACGGGCGCAGCGCATCGAGGCGCAGCGACCTCTTGCGCCGCTCCATCCGGGCGGTGAGCGGGGGGACGACATGGCGCTCGACGGCCTCGTGGAACCGCGCGCAGTCGTCGGGTCCGTAGTCGAAGCGCTGGAGGTCCCGGAACCGGTACTCGCGGTAGTCGGCGCAGCCCGCGTTCGTCGCGATCCCGTGGCGGGCCGCGAGGAGCGCGTCGAAGATCGCCTCCGTCTCCTCGGCGTCGGCAGCTCGCGCGGCCGCCAGCGCGAGGTACGCGTCCTTCCGCAGCGCGCGGTCGGGATCCTCGAGGAGCGCCGCGCACTCCTGCTCGCGCATCCCCTTCCCGCGGCAGGTGACCGTGCGGCGGCCGACGAGCCGCGCGTACCGGAGCGCGATCTCCTCCTCGTCGGAGAGGAGCTGCACGTTCGCCTCCCGGAAGAGCGCCTGCGCGGCCGCGAGATGCCGGTCGAGCATCGCGTAGCGGAGGCCGAGCCCGCGGCGGAACGGGCTTGCGAGGTAGTGCCGGCGGAAGGCGTCCTCGAGGCGGCGCCAGCGCGGGACGACCTCCTTCTCGAACGCGAGGTGCGCGTCGCGCGCGGCCGCGTCGAGCGTGTTGCGCGTCATCGCGATCCGGCGCCGCTGGCGGGCGGCCCGGAAGGAGCGCGCGAGGTCGCTCCAATCGAGGATCCACGCCTCGAAGGCCGCCGCGTTCCCGACCGGCCTCCCGATGAGCTCCCCCGCCAGCGACTCGAGCGAGGCCGGGTCCGCGGCATCGAACGCGTCGGGCACGAAGCGCCGCGGCGGCGGCGCCACGTCGGGTTCGTACGTGATGTCCACGGTCATTCCCTCCCTTGCTCCGTGATGATACGCGCCGACCGGCCGAACGTAAGGTAGTTCCACGCCCACTGGCAGAGCACGAGCACCTTGTTCCCGAAGAGGACGAGGTTCACGAGATGGACGAAGAGCCACGCGAGCCACGCGGGGAAGCCCGTGAGGCGGACGCGACCGAAGTCCGCGACGGCCGCCGCGCGGCCGATGACGGCCATCGTCCCGCGGTCCCGGTAGCGGAACGCGCCCTCGGCCCTGCCGAGGATCCGCCGCGCGACGTACTCCCCCATCTGCATCGCGACCGGCGCGAGGCCCGGCAACCCTGTTGCCGCGAGGTCGCCGATCACGAACACGTCGGGGCGCCCCGGCAGCGACAGGTCCGGGTTCACCTTCACGCGCCCCGCACGGTCGGTCTCCGCGGGAAGCAGCGCGCCGAGCGGCGAGGCGCGGACGCCCGCGGCCCACACGACGGTGCGCGCGCGCACGGTCTCCGTCG
>JAKLKT010000527.1 GCA_023150495.1 Planctomycetota bacterium | reverse complement strand
GTTCCGGAGGGCGTAGGAGAAGGGCAGCATCACTCCGCCTTCACCGCGAGGTGGAGCGGCCGCAGGACCGCCTCCGTCGCCGGTCCGACCGACGCGACCGCGCCGACGGCGACCGCCGCCGCGAGCGTGTGGAGGACGACGCCGACCGACGGCGCGAAGTCGATGCCGTAGCCCTCGACCCCGAGCGTCGTCGGGTGGATCCAGAAGTAGAGCGTCACCGCGCCGCCGCCGAGCACGCCGCCGAGCAGCCCGAGGCCGAGCCCCTCGAGGGAGATGAGCCCCGCGAGCCGCGGCTTCGTGAGCCCGATCGTCTCGAGGATCCCCATCTCCGCGGCGCGCGCCTGCGCGCTGATGTAGACCGTGTTCGCGAGGACGAGCGCGACGATCGCGACCGCGACGTACCCGAGGATCCGCGCGAACTCGACGAGTTCGATGATCTCGCCGACGGCGCCCTGCACGAAGGCCTGCATCGACTTCGTGTCGGTGCGCGCCTCGTCCGGCGCGAACTTCGCGTCGATCGCCTTCGCGACCTCCTCCGCCGACGCGCCGGGCTCGAGCGTCACGAGGAACTGCGTCGCCGCGCCGAGCTTCTTCCGCGCGAGCGCGAGCTGGTCCAGGTGGATGAACGCGAGGTTGTCGAGCCCCGCGGTGTCGCTCCGGAAGATCCCCTTCACGACGACGTCCACCTCGCCGAGCCGCAGCCGCTCGCCGACCAGCGCCGCGCGGCGCCCCGCGAGCCGCTCGCCCACGAGCGCGCCGTCGCGCGTCGCCTTCCAGCCGGGGAGGTCGCCCGCGAGCAGCTTCACGTCGTACACGCGCTCGATGTTCTCCGGCTCGACGCCGTGGATCGTCACGAGATCGAGGTTCGCGCGGCACGAGTTGATGAAGATGAGCGTCGGGAGCACGAGGTCGACGCCGGGGATCTCCCGGATCGCGGGCGCGTACCGCACCGGGAGGTTCGACGTGAGGGGACAGAAGCGGCTGTCCTGGAAGACGACGAGCACCGGCTTGTCCGCCCGCGCGCGGAGCTGCGCGACGCCGTCGTCGACGGTGCGCACGAAGGCGAAGAGCGCCATCGCGAGCGCGGCGCCCGTGACGGTGAGGATGGTCCGCGTTCGGGCGCGAAGCACCGTGCGGACGACGTAGGGGAGGAACGCGAGAAGCCTACGCATGGGGATGGGCTCCGGGAAGGGGAGGGGTGTCGACGATCCTGCCCTTGTCGAGGTGGACGACGCGCTTGCTGAACTCCGCCGCGGCGGGATCGTGCGTCACCATCACGAGGGTCTTTCCGAACTCGTCGTTGAGCCGCCGGAGCAGCTTGAGCGTGCCCGTCGCGGCCGTGCGGTCGAGGTTGCCCGTCGGCTCGTCCGCGAGCACGACCTTCGGGTCGGCGACGATCGCGCGGGCGATCGCGACGCGCTGCTGCTGGCCGCCCGACATCTGCCGAGGGAGGTGGTGCGCGCGGTCGGAGAGGCCGACGGCCTCGAGCGCGACGAGGATCTTCCTCCTCCGGTCCGCCCTCGGCAGGTCGAGGAGGAGCAGCGGGATCTCGACGTTCTCGTACGCGGTGAGCACCGGGATCAGGTTGTAGCCCTGGAAGACGAAGCCGATCGAGCGCGTGCGCCACTTGGCGAGCGCGCGCGCGGAGAGCGCAGAGACCTCCTCGCCCGCGATGCGGACGGAGCCCCTCGTCGGCCGGTCGATCCCGGCCATGAGGTTCAGGAGCGTCGTCTTGCCGCTGCCCGAGGGGCCCATGAGGGCGACGAACTCGCCCTCCTCGATGCGCATCGAGAGGTTCTCGAGCGGCGTGACCTCCTCGGAAGCCCCGGAGAAGGTCTTCGTGACGGATTCGATGTCGATGAGGCTCATTCCCGCTCCTTCACGCGGTCGCCGTCCTCGACCGGGTCGAGGATCACGCGATGCGTCACCGAGAGCGCGCCGCGCACGACCGCGTCGCCGCCCTCCTCCCCGACGCTCTCCACGGGGATCCTCCGCGCGACGCCCTCCGTCGGGTCGACGACGAAGACCGCGCCCCCGCGGACCGCCGCCCTCGGCACGAGGAAGAGCTGCGGGGCGGCCGCCGGCTGCTCGCCCGGCGCCGCGAGGAACCGCGCCCGGCAGAGCGTCTCCGGACGCAGCAGCGGGTCCGGATCCGTGAGCTTCACCTTCACCTGGAGCGTGTTCTTGAGGAGATCCGACTCGCGCTGGATGCGGATCACGGTCCCCCTCGTCACGCGACCGCCGAGCACCTCCGTGCGGAGCTCCACCTCCTGGCCGACGCGCACGCCCTGCATCGACGCGAGCGGCACGTCCACGCGCGCCTGGAGCCGCGCCGGGTCGTAGATGGAGGCGAGCGCGCCGCCCTCCGGCGAGAAGGGCTGCCCCGCCTCGGGCATGCTGCCGCCCTCGGGACCGACCGGCTGCCCCGGCGCCGCGAGCAGCTTCATCACGACGCCCGAGACCGGCGCCCTGACGACCGTCCATCCGAGCTCCCGCTCCGCGATCGCGAGGTCGGTCCTGGCGCTCGCGAGCTCCGCGAGCTTCTCGTCGAGCGCGCGCCTCGCGTTCTCGACGTCCCCCCGGAGCCCCCTCGGATCCGCGAGCAGCTCGGCGGCGATCGCGGCCCGCTCCTCCGCCTCCTTCATCGCGGCCTCCGCCGCGCGCGCGTCCGCCTCCCGCGCGACGAGCGCCGCCTCCGCTGCCGCGAGCGCCGCCCGCGCCTTC
>JAKLKT010000526.1 GCA_023150495.1 Planctomycetota bacterium | reverse complement strand
AAGACCGCTCACGGCGCGAAGGCCTCCGCGAGGCGCGCCCAGAGGGGCCCGCGATCGGATGTCCCCTCCTCCCCGGACCCCACCACCCCCGCGGCCGCGAGGAGGATCCCCTCCGCGGGCGCCGGACGGAACGAGCGCACGGAGGCCCAGGGGCGCCTCAGCTCCTCGCGAGCGACGAGGGGATCCATCGCCTCGTAGCCCTCGGGCGCGCTCTCGCCGTTCCGGAGGAACCGCCACGTGTCGCCGGTCCAGATCGAGGAGCCGGGGCCTTGCAGGGCCTCCTCGCGCTCCGTCCCGCGGCGGACCGCGGCGTGCCAGCCGCGCGGCGGGGGGCGCACGCGCAGGTGCGCCTCGACGATCCTGCCGAGCGCGCCCTTCGCGCCGACGAACGCGCGCGCGAGGTCGTAGCCCGCTACGTTCTTCACCACGCGGCCGCCGAACCGCGCGACCGTGCCGTCGCGAAGTTCGGCGGCGACGCCCAGGACCTGCGCGCGCGTCGGGCCGAGGAGCCCCCAGAGGAGGTCGCCGCCGCCCCGGCCGATCCACTCCGCGACCGTCAGGTCGGGGCGGTCGGAGGCGAAGAGCCAGGGGCGCGCGGCGGCCTCGACCTCCGCGCAGAGGACGTCGCCCGGCACGGTCAGGACGCCGTCCTCAGCTCCCCCCACGCCCCCCTCCATCCACGACCCGGAAGGCGTCGTCGCGCCGGACGGCCTCCGCGCACACCTTGGGGCCCGGCAGCACCTTGCCGGGGTTGAGGATCCCCTGCGGGTCGAACGCCTTCCGCACGCGCCCCATCGCGGCGAGCGACGGCGCGTCGAAGAGCATCGGCATGAAATCGCGCTTCTCGACGCCGATCCCGTGCTCGCCCGTGAGCGAGCCGCCGAGCGCGACGCAGATCCCCGTGATCTCACGTCCCGCCTCCTGCACCTTCGCGGCGTCCGCGCGGCGGTAGGCGATCAGCGGGTGGAGGTTCCCGTCGCCCGCGTGGAAGACGTTCACGAGCGTGAGCCCGTTGCGCTCCGCCATCGCGTCGATCCGCTCGAGCGCTTCCGCCATCCGCGAGCGGGGCACGACGCAGTAGACGACGTAGCACTCCTCCGACACGCGCCCCATCGCGCCGAACGCGCCCTTCCGGCCGCGCCAGAGCGCCGCGCGCTCCGCGGCGTCGCGCGCGCGGCGAACGGGCCAGCGCGCGGCGATCCACGCGACCGCCTCCTCGACCTCCGCGGCGGTGCCGTCGATCTCCGCGAGGAGGACCGCGGCCGCGTCGCGCGGGTAGCCGCCGGCAAAGACCGAGTCCTCGACCATCGCGACCGCGCGGCGGTCGAGGATCTCGAGCGCAGCGGGCACGAACCCCTCCGCGAGGATCGCCGCGACGGCCTCGCACGCGTCGCGCATCGCCGGGAACGCGAGCAGGAGCGTCGCGACCGCGGGCGGGAGGGGCTCGAGGCGGAGGCGCGCCTCGGTGACGATCCCGAGCGTCCCCTCGCTGCCGACGACGAGCGAGAGGAGCGACTCGTCCGACACCTCGTGGACGTCGCCCGCCGCGTCGACGAGGGTGACCGCGCGGACGTGGTCGGTCATCGTCCCGTACCGGAGGCAGTGCGGCCCGCCGGAGCCGCACGCGACGTTGCCGCCGATCGTGCAGGCCATCTGGCTCGACGGGTCGGGCGCGAAGAAGAGGCCAAGGGGCGCCGCGGCCTCGGAGACCCGCGCGTTGACGACGCCCGCCTGCACGTGCGCCGTGCGCGAGGGCGCATCGATCGCGAGGATCCGGTCCATCTTGCCGAGGTCGAGCACGACGCCCGTCGCGCACGGCCGCGCGCCGCCGGAGAGCCCCGTCCCCGCCCCCCGCGGGACGACCGGGATCCCGTGCGCCGCGAGCGCGCGCACCGCGGCGGCGACCTCCGCGGTCGTCTCCGGGTAGACGACGGCGAGCGGCCGCTCGCGGAAGAGCGTCAGCGCGTCGCACTCGTGGACGAGGAGCGTGGCGAGATCGGTGCGCACGCGGCCGGGGGGCAGCGGCAGGAGCCGCGCGAGGTTCACTTCGCGCGCTCCGCCGCCCAGATCGGCCAGTCGATGCCCGGACGGCGCCGCTCGCGCGGGGGCGCGTCCTTCCCGGCGATCTTCTCGAGGCGCGCGTCGGCGAGCGCCGAGAAGTGCGCGTCCGCCTCCATCCCGTGCTGCGCGCACGCGAGCACGATGAGCGCGTCCGTCCACGCCTCGCGGAGCGCGCCCTCCTTCGCGCGCTCCTCGAGCGCGTCGAGCAGGGGATCGAGGTCGCGCGTCACCACGCCCGCGCCGGGGTCGTGCGGGTCGAGCAGGAAGAGGATCAGCTGGGGCCACAGGTCCGGCGCCTTCCCCTCGCGCACCCCTTCCGTATACGCCTCGGCGAACTGCCACGCGTCCACCTTGCGGCGCCCGACGTAGAGCGGCTTGTGCTCGCGCCGGAGCTTCCGCGCCGCCTCCGGGTCCTTGAGCGCGAGGGCGAGCCAGGCGCCGAGGCGGAGGAACGGCTCCCCGTCCTCCTTCGCGAACGCCTTCTCCGCGCGCTTCGCCAAGCGCTCGAGATCCGGGGGGGGTTCGGGGGCCACGCGGAGCGTGCCCGCGAGCGGCGTCAGGCGGACCGCGAGCGCCGCGGCGCAGGCGCGCACGTACTTGTCGGGGTGCCCGAGGAGCGCCTCGATTCCCGCGGCGTCGCCTGCGGACAGCAGCGCCTCGGCCGCGGCCAC
>JAKLKT010000525.1 GCA_023150495.1 Planctomycetota bacterium | reverse complement strand
ATGCCCGTCTGGCTGTGGAGGTGCACGGTGGAGCAGTTGTCCGGCTCGGAGACGATCCCGCCCTGGATGTCGGAGAGCGGGATGAAGGTGCCCGCGACGAGCTGCGCCGTCAGGTTCTGGTCGAGCACGAGGCCCGCCGTGCCGGCCGGGATGCACCGTGCCGGCCATCCCCGGCGCACGATCGCCGACGGGTGCTGAAGGTTGTTGTCGCCCGGGAAGAGGCTGAGCGTCCCGAGGAGGCTCGACAGGCTGTCGGAGATGCCGGTCCCCGTCGGGTTGAGGCAGCCCGTGATGTCGCCGTTCGCGATCGTGGCGTTCTCGATGAACTCGTCCGTGAACCGGCCGCCGGTGTCGAGGAAGCCGGCCGTCAACCACGTGTAGTGGTAGGGGATGGCGTAGCAGAACTCGGTCTTGTCGCAGGCGTTGTAGACCACGTAGTCGGGACGATCCGCTGGCTGCATCTTGTCGAAGAGTCCGGCCAGGATCTCCCCGAACTCGCGCGCATAGCAGAAGTCGAGGAGGACCCGGACCTTGCACGCCTGGGTGGTCGTGAGCTGGAGATCCGTGGCTTGCGTGGACTGGTAATCGTTGCTGCCGGTGCCGTGGTAGCGGCCGAACGAGGAGCCGCTGCCGTGGGAGTTGATCCAGACGACGAGCGTCGAGTGGAGCCCCTGCTGCATCCGGTCCTCGATGAGCTCATTCAGGTAGTTGAGCGCGGAGGTGTAGCGCGAGTCCTGCATCGCCAGCCTGGTCGTTTCGGGGAGCACGACCTGGATGTTCGCGGACGGCACGCCCGCGTCCTTGAAGAGGTCCAGCATCCCAAGGACGGACGGGTTCCGGTAGTCCTCCGTCGCCGCCACCCAGAGAAGCACGAAGATGCTCGCGGGATCGGTGTTGTGAAGCGCAAGCTCCGAGAGGATGTCGCGGGGCTCCCTTGCCGAACCGGCCAGAAGCGGGGCCGGCAGCACGATCGTCGGCTCCCGCGCCACCTCCGGCGAGGTCACGATCACCTGGTCCTGCGGCAGCGTCGCGGGGTCGATGCTCAGGATGTCCACGCCGTCGGCCCCGACGAGCGACCACTCGCCGCCCCAGAAGTCGACGCCGTTCGCGAGCGGCGGCCACTGCACGTTCGTCTCGTGCACGACCGCCCCCGTCGTCGCGTCGACGAAGACGTACTGCAGGGGATGCGCGTAGCTGGCGCCGGGGAAGAGGTCCACGAGCAGGAACCACTCGTCCGCGGGAAGCGTCCGGCCGACCGTCGGGACCGGATCGTCCGAGCCCGGGTCGCCTCCCGCCGGTTCGATGCGCGTGCCGGCCGGGAACGGCTGGAGCGAGGCGACCAGGCGCGTGTCCGGCGGCGCGACGGCAAGCGCGGCCGCGATCGCGTCGTCGCGCGTGACGGGGTGAACTCCGTTCAGGCGCACCTCCACGCCCGCGATGCCCGTCGCCTCCGCCGTCGCGTCGGGGACGGCGCTCGCCGCGAGCTTCCGGACCTCGACCCGCACGTAGCCGGGCGGGAGCCCGGCGAGGCGGAAACCCCCGTCCGAGCCGGTCGTGACCGTGGCGAGCGTCGTCCCGTGCAGGTTGACGGCCCGCACCTCAGCGTTCGCGACCGGGACGTCGCCCACGGGCGCGTCCGCCGCGATCCCGACGACGACGACCGGACTCCCCTCGTACGCGTAGCCAAGGACGGCCGCGGAGCCGGGCACGTCGCCCGACGAGCCCGACCCGCCGCACGCGACCGCAACAAAAGCAATCGCCAGAAGCAACTGGAACTTGCCCATCGCTCCGCCTCCCGCTCGCCGGATCGTACCGGGGAGGCCCCCCCCCGGGTCAAGTCACAGCCCGAAAAGCGTCTCGACGGCGGCGCGGTGCGAGGGGCCGAGCGTCAGCACGAGGAGGCTCCGCAGCAACGCCGTCTCGTCGGCCAGCGCGACGGCGGTGCCGCGGCCCCACTCCGCGATCCTCCGGAACGCGTCGATCGGCACCCGCGCCCCTCCCCCCGCGCCCCCCTCCCCGTAGCTCCCGACATCCGCCGCATGGACCACCCCCTTGAACTCCCTGCACACCGCCTCGACGAGCGGCATCTCGCGGTCGTGCGGCGCCGCGTCGCCGAAGAGGACGACGATCCGCTGCGTCCCCTCCCGCCACGGCGTCCGCTGCATCGCCTCGCGCAGCCCCGCGAGCACGGCCTCCTCCGTGTCGCCGCCCCCCCACGCCGGCACGCACGCGAGGAAGTCCTCGAGCAGCCGCGCGTCGTGCGTGAGCGGCGAGCCGATCGTCACGAACGCGTCGCCCTCGTCGCGGAACGCCACGATCCGCGCGCGCAGGTCGGGCACCACGCGCCGGAGCCCCTCGACCACCGCCTCGATCCGCCGCTTCGTCGACTGGATCACGGGCGACATCGACCCGGTCGCGTCCATCACGAGCACGAGGTCGATCCCCTTCTTCCGCAGGTCCTCGACGTGGTAGCGGAACGCGCCCGGCTTCGGCGCGCGCTCCGCCCGCGCGTCCCACCACGCCTGCCACTGCGCGTGCCCCTTGGCGGGATCGGAGGGGTCGTAGGGGAACCGCGCCTCCGTGAGCCGCTCCAGGAGCTCCTGCGCGCGCCCGCGCGCGGCGGGCTCCTCCGAGAGCATCGCCTCGATCGCGCGCGGCATCGCCGTCTCCTCCTCGCCGAGGAACTCGATCGCGGCCCCCGCCGCCCCCCGGACGTCGGGCTCCGCGTCGCCGAGCGCG
>JAKLKT010000524.1 GCA_023150495.1 Planctomycetota bacterium | reverse complement strand
GGACGGCGTCGCGACGACGGTCGCGAACCTCACCGCGTTCACGAACGACCCGGCCGTCGAGGGCGACGCCCTCCTCGTCTACGGGACGACGCCGCCCCCCGCGACGCAGATCGGCGGCCGCGTCAACAAGCAGTGGTGGATCCACCTGATGCTCCGGAACCGGAACGCGTTCCAGGAGCGCCTCGCATGGTTCCTCCACGACCACTTCGCGACGAGCGAGCGCGTCTTCGAGGACAACTACCGCTGGATGATGCACTACCAGATCCAGCTCTTCCGCCGCTTCCCGCTCGCGCGGGGCGACGCGCTCTCGAACGGCGCCCCCGGCCTCGGGTACGACTGGAGGCGGCTCCTCGTCGAGGTCGCGAAGGACCGCGCGATGCTCATGTGGCTCAACGGCGCCGGGTCCTTCCGCGGCGCGCCGAACGAGAACTTCGCCCGCGAGCTCTGGGAGCTCTTCATGCTCGGCGAGGGCAACGGCTACACGGAGACCGACATCCAGGAGGCCGCGCGCGCCTTCACCGGCTTCTTCGCCTACCTGCCCGACAGCGACCCTGCGAACCCGGTCGACGTCGCCTACGCGTCGGTCGTCCACGACGAGCGCAGCAAGACGATCCTCGGCCGCACGGGGTTCTTCGGCTACGACTCGATCTCGCCGTTCTGGGTCTCCGCCTACCCGCCGATCACGATCGATCCGACGGTCGAGACCGACCCGCGCGACATCGACGGCGGCGTCGTCGCGCTCACGCTCGCGCAGAGGCCGGTCGAGGCGTCGCGCCACATCTGCCGGAAGCTCTTCGAGTTCTTCGTCTACGAGGACCCGCACACGTCGGTCATCGACGCGCTCGCGGCGCAGCTCCGGGCGCCCGGCCCGAACCAGTGGAACCTGAAGCCGATCCTCGACACGATCCTCAGGAGCGAGGCGATGTACTCCCTTCGCGCGAGGAAGAGCCAGGTGAAGAGCCCGGTCGACTACCTGATCGGGCTCATGCGCTCGACGGGCATCCACCTCTCGCCGGACCCGCCGACCGACGCGGCGCGCGTCTACCTGGGCCTCGCGGAGATCGGGCAGATCCCGCTCGAGCCGCCGGACGTGAACGGCTGGCCGTCGGGCGCCGCGTGGGCGGGCGCCCAGCCGATGCTCGAGCGCACGAACGTGGTCGCGTTCGCCGTGAAGCAGCTCGACAGCTACGCGACGGACATCACGCCCCTCCTCCCCCCCGGCCCCCCTTCTCCCCAGTCGCTCGTGGACCATCTCGCGAGGACGCTCGACGTGGACCTCACCGCGACCGCGCGCAGCGAGATGATCGACTACGTCAACTCCCAGTGGTCGGGCGGCCAGCAGGTGCCGTTCGCCTTCGACCCGGACAACCCCGAGCACGTGAAGATGAAGACGCGCGGGCTCGTGTGGATGATCGCGCAGTACCACGCTGCGCACGCGAGGTGAGCCATGCTGTACACGCGCCGCCGTTTCCTCCGCGGGGCGGGCCTCGGGGCCGCCGCCGTCGTCATCAACCCGATCCTCTCCCTCCGGAAGATCGCGGGTGCGTCGCACGGCAACCCGGGGAAGTTCGTCGTCATCGTGAACATGCTCGGCGGGAACGACGGCCTCGACACGGTCGTGCCGGCGCATCTCCAGCCGTACGTCGACGCGCGGCCGCTCACGAACCTCGTCGAGCACCTGCCGCCCGGCGAGTCGCTGCTCGACCTCTCGGGCGGCTTCAAGCTGCACTACGCGCTCAAGAACGTGAAGCAGCTCTGGGACGACGGCGACGTGCACATCGTGAACAAGGTCTCTTACCCGAACCCGAACCAGTCGCACTTCACGAGCCAGGACATCATGAGCTTCGGCGTCCGGAACGAGCTCGACGGCGACGGGCGCGGCTGGCTCGGGCGGTTCGCGGACCTCTACTGCGCCGACCCGGTCGAGCCGCTCGGCGTGATCTCGGTCGGGCTCGGCAGGCGGCCGGACTTCCAGTCGCAGGTGACGACGCCGCTCGCGCTCCAGACGGTCGAGGGGTTCACCGTCGACTCGTCCGAGGACGGCTATCCCGGGGAGCACGATCTCCGGCTGAAGGTCATGCGGGACGTGCTCCAAGGCGAGGGGGCTCCGGGGGCAGAGCCCCAGCTGACGCTCTTCAAGGCGAGCAGGGACGCGTACGACCTCGTGGACCGGCTGCAGCAGGGCACGGCGGGGTGGACGGATCCCCTTACCTACCCGACGACGACGCTCGGGCGGTACCTGAAGACGGTGTCGCAGCTGCTGCACGGTCGCGACGACTTCGGGACGAAGGTCTTCTACACGGGGATCGGCGGGTTCGACACGCACGCGGACCAGGCGGGCCAGCACGGCTCGCTGATGGCGCAGATCGACGGCGCGATCGGCGCGTTCGCGGCGGACCTGAAGTCGCCGGGCAAGAACATGTGGAACGACTGCGTGATCGTCGTGATCTCGGAGTTCGAGGAGAACCTGCCGTTCAAGGTGGACTTCCGCGACGTGTACGGCAGCGTGATCGAGCGCCACCTCGGCGTCGGCGCACCCGCGCTCTTCCCCGACCCGAGCTACACGCCGGACTTCAAGAGCCTCGACCTCGTCGCGTAGTCGGCGACAGCGGATCGCGCCAATCGCGCCATCGCGCCGCGACCCCGAAGGATATCGCCAGCCGGGCGGCGCGTCTCGCGCCATCGCGACACCGGTTCGCGAGACCGCGCCACGGCCATGCTTGCCTGCTCCGCCCCGAGTGACACCGACCTCCGACGAATAGAAGGTGGTACATTCACTCCGATGCCGAAGGTCCGGCACACCCGCGCGGACTACGATCGCCTGCCCGAAGGCGCCTGCGCGCAGCTCATCGAGGGCGAGCTCGTGATGACGCCCGCGCCGTCGCCGAGGCATGAGTTGCTCATTGCGCGGCTCATTCTGAGGATCGGGGCCTGCCTCGGCGCCGAGGCCGAGCGGCGCGTGCTGGGCTCCAAGTTCGAGGTCGTCGCCGGCAGGCCGCCCGACGAGGAGATCGTCCAGCCCGACGTGGCCGTGCTGCCTCGGGGCGTTGTGTCGAGCGCGAAAGAGTGGCGGCCTCCCGCGCCTGTCCTCGTCGCGGAGATCCTGTCGCCGTCTACGCGGCGTTATGACCGGGGCGCGAAGCTGCGGATCTACGCGGTCGCCGGCGTGAAGGAGGCGTGGCTGCTCGATCCCGACGCGGGGACCATCGAGGTCCACGACCTGGAGACCGGGACGGCACGCACCTACGCGGACGACGAATCCGCCGAGTCGCGCGCCGTCCGCGGGCTCCGCGTCGAGGTTCGCTCCTTCTTCGCGGCGTGATCCGGGCAGAACCCGGATGCGGAGGGCCCCCGGAGGGCCGGGCCGCGCTCAGACGAGGGCTCAGCAGGCGAAGGGGTCGAGGCTCGCGGAGGCGAAGAACCCCTCCCGCTCGCCGAAGGCGAGGAGCGCCCGGACCGCGGCCTCGTCGAGCGAGAGCGTGTAGTCGTTCACGTAGAGCTCGATGTGGCGGCGGATCACGTCGGGCTCCATCTCCGCCGCGTGCGCGCGCACGAACGCGGCGCTCGCGTCCGGGTGCGCGCGCGCGTACGCGACGCTC
>JAKLKT010000523.1 GCA_023150495.1 Planctomycetota bacterium | reverse complement strand
AGGCGCTCGCCTTCCTCGTCGAGTGGGTCCGGCGGTACGAGACGCGCACCGACGAGTTCGGTCTCCTTCGCCACAAGGCGATCTTCGAGGGGTTCCGGGGACGGAAGCGCGAGTACCGGTAACCCCGCGCGGCGCTACCCCGCCGACGCCTCCCGCGGGCTCCTTACCGGCGGCGGCAGCGGCGCAGCGCCGTCCTGCGGCGCGCGGATCGCCCGCGCGAGGATCGCGATCTCGAGGAGCAGCGCCACGCCCCACACGCAGTAGGCGCTCAGGGCCCCGTTCCCCGGGAAGGGCAGGAGCCCGAGCGGGACGACCGCCGCGAGGAGCCCGAGGATCAGGATGTTCGAGAGCGTGATCGCGCGCGTGTGGCCGCGCGCGATGAGCACGCCGCGGAGGAAGAAACGCATCGCGCCGAGCAGCGGGAGCGCGGCCGCCACCGCGAGCGCGGGCGTCGCGAGCCGCGCGACATCGCCGAGGGGCTTCTCCCTCAGGAGATCGACGAGGACCCAGTCGCGGAGGGGCGCCACGAAGGCCGGGAGCGCGCAGAGGACGGAGAGGATCATGCCCGACGCGAGCGCGAACCTCCGGAGCGGCGGGACGTCCGTGTCCGCGTGCGCCTTCGCGGTCACGAGCGGCTGGAGCGCGAGCGCCCCGGCGCCGACGAGGAGGTGGATCGACTTCACCTCGTGGAACCCCGCGAGGGACGCCTCCTGGAGATCCGCCGGCACCGCGCCCGCGATCCGCACGTAGAAGAACTGCGTCGCGACGCCGAGCAGGTTCGCGAACATGAGCGGCAGCGCGAAGCGGAAGAGGCCCGGCGGCGGGATGTCCGAGCGCTCGGGCGGCCGTGCCCGCGCGCGGGCGCGACCGGTCGCGAAGATGCTCTCCGCGACGAGGCCGACCGTGAGGCAGAGCGCGCCGAGCATCGGGCCCGAGATGTCGAGATGCGGCGCGACGAGGAGGCCCAAGACCGCGGTGAGCACGAGGCGGAGGAGGGTGCCGAGGCCGACGAACAGCGTGTCGTCGGCGCGGATCTGGTGCGCCTGGTAGACGCCCCGGACCGCGACGAGGAGGGGCACCGGGGACACGGCGAGGAACGCCCGGTGCGCGCGCTGCGCGAGATCCGCGTTCGTCGTGAAGGCGCCGAGGAGCATCGGCCCGAGCGCCGTCGCGCCGAGGACCACCTCGAACGCGCTCACGAGCGCGCCCGCCGCGAGGCAGAAGAGGAGCGCGCGGCGGCTCCCCGCGCGGTCCACCGACATGCGGATCGCGATCTCCCTCGTCACGAGGAGCGGGCTGTGGATCAGGATGATGCACTGGAGGAAGACCGCGAACGCCGCGAGATCGCGGGTGTGGTCCTCGATCGGCAGCCGGTTGATCGAGCCGTTGATGATCGGCGTGCCGCCGGTCACGAGGACGTAGGTGAGCGCGAGCGGCCACCAGAGGGCGAAGAGGCGGCCGAGCCGGAGGTCGGCGCCGCTCAATCCGGCACCGGGACGAGCGGGACGTAGCGGACCTCCTCGACGGGCGGGCCGTCGTAGACGCGGAGGCGTCCCCGCGGGTCCTTCGGGCGCATCTCCATCACGACCCAGACGTCCCCTTCGACCTCGAGGTCCATGCCCGCCTCGACCTTCCGCCCGGGCTCGGTGATCCTGAGCCGGTGCCGCCCCTTCGACACGCGGAGGACCGCGACCTCGACCGCGGGCGCGTCCTTCTCCCTGAGCACCCGGGCGGGCGATGTCACGGTCCTCTGGCCGAGGGTCACGACCGGCCGCAAGGTGATCCCCTTCTTGGGCGCCGGCTTCGCGAGGACGATCACGTGGACGTCGTGGCCCGCGTCGAAGGATCCGTAGGGGCCGCTCCCGCAGCCGCACGCGAGCAGGAGGATCCCTGCGGCAAGGCGCATCGTGGCGTTTATAGCACGCCCCCTCCTCCCCCCGGCCCCCTCCTCCCCCTTCTAGCCAAACGGCGCGATCGCGGTTAACCTCTGGCCCCGGTGGTCACGGCTCGGGACTTCTTGGGGCGGGATGTCCTGACCGTCGGCGAGTTCCGGCGGGACGAGCTCCTGTTTCTCCTCGACGCCGCGGACAAATTCGAGAGAGTGACCGGGACGCTGCTCGCCGGCCGCGTGGTCGCCACGCTCTTCTTCGAGCCCTCGACGCGTACGCGCCTCTCCTTCGAGAGCGCCGTCGGCCGCCTCGGCGGCAGCTGCATCGGGTTCGCGGAGGCCGGCATCTCCTCCATGGCCAAGGGGGAGACGGTCGCCGACACGGTGCGCGTCGTCCAGGGGTACTGCGACCTCCTGCTCCTCCGCCACCCGAAGGAGGGCACCGCGCGCCTCGCGGCGGAGTTCGCGGACATCCCCGTCGTGAACTGCGGCGACGGCGCCCACCAGCACCCGACGCAGACGTTCGTCGACCTCTACACGCTGCGGCGCGAGTGCGGGAGGATCGACGGGCTGAAGATCGTCTTCGCGGGCGACCTCCGGTACGGCCGCGCCGTGCACAGCCTCGTCCACGTGCTCACGCAGTTCAAGGCGCACGTCACGCTCGTGTCGCCGCCCTTCCTCCGGCTGCCGCAGGAGCAGCTGCGCGCGCTCGACGAGATGGGCGTCGAGTACCGCGAGATGACCGACCTCGAGGCGGCCGTGCCCGAGGCGGACGTCCTCTACATGACGCGCGTGCAGCAGCCTCAAGCGGGCGAGGCCGGAGATCGTGATCCTCCACCCGCTGCCGCGCGTGACGGAGATCGCCACGGAAGTCGACGCGCACCCCCACGCCGCCTACTTCCGGCAGGCGCACTACGGCGTCGCCGTGCGGAAGGCGCTCATCGCGCTGCTCCTCGGCCACGCGGAGAAGGTCCTATGATGCAGCCGCAGCTCACCACGCACGACGAGGAGAGCCCCCTCATGCCCAAGCCGACGCAACAGGTCGCGAAGCTCAAGGAGGGGACCGTCCTCGACCACCTGCGCGCCGGGGCCGGGCTCCGCTGCCTGCGCGTGCTGAAGCTCCCGCCGGGCACGACCGTCCTCGTGGGCATCAACCTCTCGTCGAAGAGCCACGGCAAGAAGGACCTGATCAAGATCGAGCGGTACGAGCTGTCCGAGGCGGAGGCGGCGAAGGTCGCGCTCATCAGCCCGGACGCGACGATCTCGATCATCCGCGACTACAAGGTGACGGGGAAGCACGGCCTCCACCCGCCGATCGCGTTCCGCGGGCTGCTCAAGTGCACGAATCCGGCCTGCATCGTCCACACGGAGCGCATCCCCGGCTCGTTCGTGGTCGAGAGCAGGGAGCCGCTGACGGTCCGGTGCGACTACTGCGAGCGGTCGATCCCCGCGGACCAGTTCGAGTTCGCGTAGCCAGGACCGGGAGGGGGCCCGGGGGAGGGGGCGAATAAACCGGGGGCCTTCCGCGACCAAAGGACGAGGAGAGTGCGCGTCGTCGTCCAACGGATCGAGGTCGAGAGGGTGCTCCGGGCGCTGGAGCCGCGGCTGCGCGGCTTCGTCCTGCGCACGCTCGGCCGCGACGCCGACGCCGACGACGTCGTCCAGGAAGTCGCGCTGCGGGCGCTCGCCGCCGCGGAGGGGTTCCGCGGGGAGGCCGCGCTCCCGACGTGGATCTACCGGATCGCGGTCGGGGTCCTCGGCGACTGGATGCGGAGCCCCTTCCGCCGCCGCGCGCGGCCCCTCGCCGAGCGCCCGGACCCGGGACGCGGGCCTTTCGAGGCCGCCGCTCTGGGCGAGGAGCGCGAACTCGTGCGCCGCGCGGTGCTGAGGCTCCCCCCGGAGCAACGCCTCGTCCTCATGCTGCGCGAGTACGAGGGGATGGCCTACCGCGAGATCGCCGCGGTGCTCGGGATCCCGATCGGGACCGTCGAGTCGCGGCTCCACGCCGCCCGCCGTCGCGTGGCGAAGGAGCTCTCGCTGTGAGCTGCGAGGGCGTGCGCCTCGGCGCCTCCCTCGACCGCGAGCACGACGCCCGCGGGCGGACGGAGGTCGAGGCGCATCTCGGACGGTGCCGCGCGTGCGCGGAGGAGCTT
>JAKLKT010000522.1 GCA_023150495.1 Planctomycetota bacterium | reverse complement strand
TTTCGCTCTCCAAGCGCCGCGGCTTCGTCTTCCAGGCAAGCGAGATCTACGGCGGCTTCGAGTCGACGTGGGATTACGGCCCCCTGGGAGTCGAGCTCAAGCGGCGGATCGCGGACGCCTGGTGGCGCGACATGGTCATGGCGCGGGAGGACGTGGTCGGCCTCGATTCGGCGATCCTCCAGGCGCCGAAGGTCTGGGAGGTGTCGGGCCACGCGACCGGGTTCAACGACCCGCTCGTCGACTGCAAGACATGCAAGGGGCGGTTCCGCGCCGACAAGCTCGCGATGTCCCAGTGCCCGCGGAAGCCGAGCAAGCATCCGGGCGAGCACTCGGACTGCGCGCTCACGCCGCCGCGCCAGTTCAACATGATGTTCAAGACGCAGGTGGGCCCCGTCGAGGACTCGGCGGCGATCGCCTACCTGCGGCCGGAGACCGCGCAGGGCATCTTCACGAACTTCCTCAACGTGCAGCAGACGATGCGGATGAAGCTGCCGTTCGGCGTCGCGCAGATCGGGAAGTCGTTCCGGAACGAGATCGTGACGGGCAACTTCCTCTTCCGCACGCGCGAGTTCGAGCAGATGGAGATGGAGTACTTCTGCCGGCCCGAGGAGTCGGCGGCGAAGTTCGAGTACTGGGTGGCCGAGCGGCTGCGCTGGTACAAGTCGATCGGGCTCCGCGAGGAGAACCTGCGCGCGCGACCGTACGAGAAGAAGGACCTCGCCCACTACGCCGCGGCGTGCACGGACATCGAGTACAAGTACCCGTGGGGCTGGGACGAGCTCGAGGGGGTCGCGAACCGGACGACGTTCGACCTCACGCGGCACTCCGAGGCGTCGGGGAAGAAGCTCCAGTGGATGGACCCGGACACGAAGGAGTGGATCGCGCCGCACGTGGTCGAGCCCGCGGCCGGGCTGTCGCGGCTCGTGCTCGTGACGCTCCTCGACGCGTACGACGAGGACGTGGCGGACGGCGAGCCTCGGATGCTCCTGCGCTTCCACCCGCGGATCGCGCCGATCACGCTCGGGGTCTTCCCGCTCGTGAAGCGCGACGGGATGCCGGAGAAGGCGCGCGAGATCGTGAGGCGCTACCTCGACCGCTTCCCGGTCTTCTACGACGAGAGCGGCGCGATCGGGCGGCGCTACCGCCGGCAGGACGAGGTCGGCACGCCCTTCTGCGCGACGGTCGACGGCGAGACGATGACCGGCGGCACGGTCACGATCCGGGAGCGCGACTCGATGAAGCAGGAGCGCGTGAGGATCGAGGCGATCGGCGACTGGATCGACGCGCGGGTCCGGGGGTAGCGGCGCCCCCATTGGGGAGGCGAGGGGGCTCCGGGGGCCTCGCGCCGCCTCCGCCCGCCTCCCGGGCGCCCCGGGCCGCGCGCGAGGATCCCGTGCCCATGAGCGCAGCCTTCCCTCTTCGCCTCGGTCCCTTGCTCAGGAGCCGTGCCGGTCATGCACGCGGGCGATCCGTCGCGAACAGCTCCTGGCGCGCGACGTCCGAGATGGCGACCACGGCCGGGTGCTTGAGGCGGCGCTCCACCGACACCGCGTAGAACCGCTCCCTGACTTCGTGCGCGTGGCCGACGACGGACACTCCGTACTGCCGGCACACCTCCCTCTGCACGACGGCCGGCGCCGCGAAGATGCCGACGCCGTCGGCCCCGAACACCTTGATGAGCGCGCTGTCCTCGATCTCGGCGACCACCCGGGGCTTGACGCCCTGGCGGTCGAACCACTGGTTGAGCGCACGCCGCAACGCGGTGCTCTCGAGCGGCAGCACCATCGGGGCCCCGTCGAGGGACTGCGGGAAGCCTCGCTTGAACGTGCTCGCCAGCGACCGCGCGCCGAACAGGGTGACCCCGGTCTCGCCGAGCAGGTGGTTGAAGGCCCGCACGCTGCTCCCCGACGGGACCGGAGAGTCGGCGATGACGATGTCCAGCGTGTGCAGCGCGAGATCCGCGAGCAGCTTCTCGTACGAGCCCTCGCAGCAGACGATCTTCACCGGCTCCGGCAACGAGAGCGCGGGCTGCAGGAGCCGCCGCACGACGAGCTTGGGGACGACGTCGACGACGCCGACGTCGAGGCGGACCGGCTGCCCCGTCGATCGGCCCTTCACGGTGTCGATCATCTCCCGTCCCAAGGTGAAGATCTCGTCCGCGTAGCGGAAGACCACCCGGCCCACATCGGTGAGCGCGAGCTTGCGCCCCACCTTCGTGAAGAGCTTCTCGCCGAGGTGGTCCTCGAGTGCATGGATCTGCGCGCTCAGCGTGGGGTGGGACAGGAGCAGCACCTTCCCTGCCGGCACGAGTCCGCCCTCGCGGGCGACGACCCAGAAGTACAGCAGATGGTGGTAGTTGACCCACTCCACGCGCGCCTGCGTCCTGTCGTTCATACCGACATGTTATGTCGAACTTTCGTCATGGTCTACATGATGATCCGGCCGTAGAAGGGAGGTGTCGCGCCACGGGGGCGCGAAGGAGAAGCCATGAGGATCGACGTTCGCTTCCAGGGGATCGAGGCGTCCGACGCGCTCCGCGAGCACGTCGTCCGCCGGATCCGCTTCCAGCTGAGCCGCTTCAGCGGCGAGGTCAGCGCCGTGGTCGTCAGGATCGGGGACGTCAACGGCCCGAAGGGCGGCGTCGACAAGCGCTGCCACGTCGCCGTCCGCGGGCCCGCGTTCGCGCCGGTCACGATCGAGGATCTGGGCTCGGACGCCTACTCGACCGTCGACCTTGCGGTCGGGCGCG
>JAKLKT010000521.1 GCA_023150495.1 Planctomycetota bacterium | reverse complement strand
TGCCCGCAGGGGCGACCACGGACGACGCTGCGCTCGCCCTCCTCGCGGCGCTGCCCGGCGTGCCCCGCCTCGACGCGCCGGCGGTGGAGCTCCGCCTCGCGCGGCGCACGGGAGCGACCGGGGACGATCTGCGCTTTGGCCAATACGTCCGCGACCTCCCGGTGTTCGGCGCTTGGCTCTCGATGGACTTCGACCCCGCGGCCGACGGCTACGTGCTTCGCAAGATCGCGGGGCGGTACCTCCCGAGCTCGGGCCGCAGGCCGAACGGACAGATCGTCGACACGACCCCCACGGTGACCGCCGCCGAGGCGATCGGCGCGGTCCTGGCGGAGCACGGCGGACAGAGCCCGGCGTCGCTCCCCTCGCTCGCCCCGCCGCGCCTGTGGATCTACGATGCCTCGCTGCTCGCCCCGGAGTGCGCGGCATGCCCGGTCGTCGCCCGCGATCCCCGGCTCGCGTGGCGCCTCGTGCTCGCGCCGGCGTCCGAGGGCGGCGTCACCACGGACGTGTTCGTCGACGCGCACACGAAGGCGATCCTCCACTACCAGCCGCGCAGCGACGCCGAGGACCTCCGCCTGCTCACGGCCTCGGGCCACACCAGCGCCACCTGCTACTTCGCCGACGTGCGCTCGGGGATCGATCCGTGGTTCGACGAGGACGGCGTCTGCGAGTCGTGGGTGTCGCCGTGCTGGGGCGACAACCACTGCTGGTGGGGGCGGCTCGCGATGTGCGCCGATCCCGACGCCGAGGGCCACGAGGCCGATCGCATCGCCCACCTCGTCCACCACTTCTTCCGCGACGAGTTCCCCTCGGACGCGGACCTCGGCGAGGGGGGCCCGTACAAGATCTACCTCGAGGCGTGCTGGGAGGGGCACACGTGCCCGTGGGAGAACGCGGCCTCGATCGAGTGCTGGGCCGTCGCCGACATCCACATCTTCGGCGAGGGGATGGTGTCCCTCGACGTGGTGGCGCACGAGGCGGGGCACACCTATCACGGGCACCAGGTGGACTTCGTGTACGCGAACCAGAGCGGCGCGGTCGCCGAGCACATCGCCGACATGTTCGGGCACTTCGTGGGCTGCTGGACGGGCGAGGACTGCGACTGGCAGCAGAGCGAGCACACCGTGCCCGCCGCGGCCAGCACGCCCCCTTGTGGCCGCGACCTCGCCGATCCGCCGGTGTGCGGGGACCCGAGCCACGACACCGAATACGTCCCGGGCACGGCGGACCACGGCCACGTGCACGCGAACTCCGTCATCCTCAGCAAGGCCATGAACCTGTTCGTCGAGGGCGGTGTCCATCCGGTCAGTGGCCTCCAGGTCACTCACGGCGTCGGCCTGGCGAAGGCGCAAGCGCTCTACGAGGCTGCGATCCGCGGGCTCGCGGACAACCCGAGCTTCGACGACTTCCAGGCGCACCTCGCGCTCGCCTGCGATCGGCTGGTGGGCACCCCGATCGGCATGAGCGACGAGGACTGCTGCATGCTCGGCAACGCGTTCGCGGCGTCGGGGATCGGCTACGCGGACACCGACTGCGACGGCGAGCGCGATCTCGGCGACGAAGATGACGACGCCGATGGTGTCCGGGACTTCGAGGACAACTGCCGCCACATCGGGAACCCGGGGCAGGAGGACGTCGATGGCGATGGGAGCGGCGACGTCTGCGACGACGACGGCGTGGCGAACGGGGTCGACACGTGCCCGCTCGTCGCGGGTGCCCAAACGGACACCGATGGTGACGGCGTGGGTGACATCTGCGAGGACGACGACGGTGACCGCGTGCTGAACGGCGCCGACGACTGCCCGTCCACCTGGAACCCCGAGCAGACCGACCTCGACGGAGACGGCGAGGGCGACGCGTGCGAGACGGACCGCGACGGCGACGGCGTGCTCGACGACGGCGACGGGAGCGGCGTCCGCGGGGACCACCCGTGCCGGAGCGGGACGAGCACCAGGTGCGACGACAACTGCCGTGATCTCCGGAACCCCGGGCAGGGGGACGCGGACGGCGACGGGGTCGGTGACGTGTGCGACGACTGCCCGTCGGTCGCGGACCCCGACCAGGAGGACGGTGATGGCGACGGACGCGGCGACGCCTGCGATCCCGACCGGGACGATGACGGGGTCCCGAACGAGCGCGATCTGTGCCCCGACGTGCCCGGCGAAGGCGCCGACCTCGCGTTCTGTCCGCCCGACGTGATCTGCAGGATGGGCTGTCCGTTCGGCCGGCTCCTCGGCCCCGAGGCCCGCGTGCGCCTGGAGCCGGGCGTCGAGGGGCCGATGGAGCCCCTCGGTCCGATGTTCGCCGCGGCGCTCCCCCTCGACCTCTGCGCCTTCACGCCGTGCGAGGCGCAGACGCTGCTCGCGCGCGACAGCGTCCTCCAGGTGGAGCTCGCCGTCCGCGCGGAGCTCGGCCCGGGGACCGCGCTCGACGCGCCGCTGTCGATCGACCTCGTGCTCCTCGACGAGTCGGGGCGCCGCGTCGACCGCGCGACCGCGGTCTTCGCGTCGGGCCCGGGCGGCGTGACGCGCGAGCGCGAGGTGGAGCTCCACTTGTGGTCGGCGCCCTCGCACACCTGGCGCGCGTCCGGGCACTTCGGGCTGCCGGAGCCGGCCCTCGCGGCGGTGCCAGCGCACTACCTGATGGTGGTGGCGAGCGCCGGGAGCGAGGCGAGCCGCGCCGTGCTCCGGCAGACGCCCTTCGAGATCACCTTCCTCCCCAAGGGATCGCGGCCGGACGCCGGGGTCGA
>JAKLKT010000520.1 GCA_023150495.1 Planctomycetota bacterium | reverse complement strand
GTACGCCCGAAGCCCCGCGAGCGCCGCGCGGTCCGAGGCGCGTGCGAGCGCGAGCGCGGGCTCGTGCTTCCCGGCGGCGCACAGCCGCTCGGCGACGACCCACGGATCCGGGTCGTCCCTCTCCGCCATCGCCCGCAGCGCGGCCGCGTCGCCCTTCTCGAACGCGGCGACGACGGCCTCCTCCTGCGCGCGGACGCTCCCGGCGAGGCACGCCGCGGCCCATACGAAGATGCGGTTCCGCCGCCACCGCACAAGGGACACGATACGGGAACTGCGCGGGGCGCGCTGGCCGCGAGGGCCGCCCTCCCCCCGGCCCCCTCCCAACAGGCCGATTTCGTGCCCCGCGGCCTAGAATTTGCGCATGGCATTCACCCTCGGCACGCGCACGGTCACGAAGGTCGGCATCATCGGGTCGGGGCAGATCGGGCCCGACATCGCGCTCCACATGACGAAGGCGATGCAGCCCGCGGGCGTCCCGGTCGTGGTCGTGGACGTCTCCGAGAAGGCGCTCGCCGCCGGCAAGAGCAAGCTCGAGAAGAAGATCGACAAGGGCGTCGAGACGCAGGCGTTCAAGCCCGAGTTCGGCGCGGCGATGAAGGCGAACACGACGTTCACGTCGGAGTATGGCCAGCTCAAGGGCGCGGATCTCGTCATCGAGGCGGCCTCCGAGGACCTGCCGATCAAGCGGAAGATCTTCAAGCAGCTCGAGGGCCTGCTCGCGGCGGACGCGATCCTCGCGTCCAACTCCTCGCACATGGAGCCCGAGCTGATCTTCGGCGAGTGCGCCCGGAAGGGCCGCACCGCGGTGATCCACTACTTCTTCCCGGCCGAGCGGAACCCGCTCGTCGAGATCGTGCCCGGCCGCGACACCGACCCCGCGCTCGCGGCATGGCTCATGGGCTTCTACGAGGAGATCGGGAAGATCCCGATCCGCGTCGGCAGCCGCTACGGCTACGCGATGGACCCGATCTTCGAGGGCGTCTTCCACGCGGCGTGCAGGATCGTCGAGGAGAAGCTCGGCGCCGTGAAGGAGGTGGACGAGATCGTCCGCCGCGCGCTGCGCCAGGGCGTCGGCCCCTTCACGGCGATGAACCTCACGGGCGGGAACCCGCTCACGCACGTCGGGCTCCAGCACTACAAGGACAAGCTCTACGGCTGGTTCGCACCGACGAAGCTCATGGAGTCGCAGATCGAGAGCGGAAAGCCGTGGGACGGCGTCCAGCGTGGAGAGAAGGTGGAGGTGCCCGCGGAGGCGGAAGGGAGGATCAGGGACCGGATCCTCGGCGCCTACTTCGGGATCGTCGGCGAGATCCTCGACTCGGGGATCAGCAGCGTCGCGGATCTCGAGCTCGGCGTCCAGACGGGCCTCGTGATGGCGCCGCCCTTCGGCCTCATGAACGAGGTCGGGGTCGGCAAGGCGCTCGAGCTCGTGAGGAAGTACGCGAAGGACCACAAGGGGTTCCCGGTGCCGAAGTGCATCGAGAAGCAGGCCGCGACGGGGAAGCCCTTCGAGATCCCGGTCGTGATCCGCGAGGACAGGGACGGGATCGCGGTGCTCACCATCCGCCGGCCGGCCGTCCTCAACGCGTTGAACCGCGAGGTCTACGAGCAGCTCGACCGGCACGTCCAGGCGATCGAGAAGGACACGAAGGTCAAGGGCGCGGTGATCACCGGCTACGGCAGGAAGGCCTTCGTGAGCGGCGCGGACGTCGCGATGCTCGCGTCGGTGAAGACGCCGGCGGACGGCGAGGCGACGTCGAAGCACAGCCACGCGGTCCTGAACCGGATCGAGAAGAGCGCCAAGCCCTTCGTCTGCGCCTACAACGGCATGGCGTTCGGCGGCGGCAACGAGCTCGCCCTCGCGTGCCACGCACGGATCGCGGCGAAGGGGCTCAAGGTCCTCGCGGGCCAGCCGGAGCCGAACCTCGGCATCATCCCCGGCGCGGGCGGCACGCAGCGGCTCCCGCGCGTGATCCCGTTCGCGAAGGCGTGGGAGATGCTCCGGACCGGGAAGACGATCTCCTCCGCGGAGGCGAAGCAGCTCGGGCTCGTCTCCGAGGAGGTGGACGCGGACCGGCTCCTCGACCGCGCGATCGCGATCGCGAAGGAGGGGAAGGTGAACCGGATCGACCGGGGCCCGCTCGCCGTGCCCCCGAAGCCCCCTGAGATCGATCTCGGACACCTCTCGAAGGCGGTCGACAAGGTCATGCAGAAGGCGATCCTCGACGGCGCGAAGCTGGGCCTCGACAAGGGCCTCGAGTTCGAGAGCAAGTGCTTCGGCGAGGTGTGCGGCCTCGAGGACATGAAGATCGGGATGGAGAACTTCATCAAGAACGGACCGCGCGCGAAGGCGCAGTTCGTGCACAAGTAGGGAGGAAACCCATGAAGTACGCGTTCATTCTCGCGATCGCCCTTGCCGCGGCGTGCGGCAAGGAGGAGACGCCGGCGACGCCGGGCGGCACGAAGATCGAGAAGCCCCCGCTCACCGTCCCGGAGCAGCCCGCCGCGGAGAAGCCGGCCGTCCCGGCCACGGACACGGCGAAGGCGGCGCTCGACAAGGCGATCGCCGACACGAAGGCGCTGATCGAGAAGAAGCAGGCCGACGCGAAGGCGCTGCTCGACAAGATCAAGAGCGACCCGATGAAGGCCGCGAGCTACCAGGCGGAGGCCGACAAGCTCCAGAAGGAGATCGCGGATCTCCAGACGAAGCTCGACGGCTACATGAAGGAAGCGGCGAAGTAGCCGTCAGCG
>JAKLKT010000519.1 GCA_023150495.1 Planctomycetota bacterium | reverse complement strand
GTGCGCGTCCGCTTCCGCCGGCTCGGCGGCGCGGACCCCGACCGCCCGCCGGAGCTCCGCGCGGAGGGCGGGTCGCTGCGGGATGTCGTCGTCTCGCCCGACCTCAGGACGGTCTCCGCGCTCTGGCAAGGGCCCGAGGGGAAGCTCACCTGCCGGTTCCCGTACGACGGCGTCGCGACCTACGAAGCGGGGGGAGCGTCGGACCCCGCGACCGTCGCGTACGTGTTCCTCGAAGCGGAAGGCGTCCGCGTCACGGCCGGTCTCCCGCGGGGCTGCCTCCTCCTCCCCGCGCTTCCCCTCCGCCTCCACGTCCCGGAGGAGCTCGAGCCCGCGAGGCTCGTGCTCCCGGACGGTCGATCGCTCCCCCGCGACGGCGACGAGGTCATCCTCCCCCTGACGGCGGACGAACGCGGAGTCCTCCGCCGCGGAGACATGGCCGTGACGGTCGAGACCGCGAAGGGGAGGGTCGAGTTCCTCGTCGGCATCGACGCGGACGGAACGCCCGCGGCGATCGACGGTTACGTCGACGTCGATGCTCAAGCCGCGCCGCCGTGACGACGAAGCTAGGAGTGGCCCCCCGGCACCCCTAGAATGCAGAACGACATGTCGGATGGTGAGAGGTACGACGACGTCGTCTTCCCGGAGTACTACGAGGACATCTTCGCGGAGGAGGACCTCGATTTCCGGTTCCGCCTGATCCGCACGCACATCCACCCGAAGCTGCGCACGCTGATCAGCGGCTGCCTCGAGGTGGTCTCCGACGTCTACGAGACCGATCCCTTCACCTTCTCGAAGCTCTTCCGCGACCCGAAGCGGAGCGAGGGCGACGCCGAGCGGCTGCGCTGCGCGCTCTACGGGCTGCGCCCGAACGAGGTGAAGGGCGCGGGGTTCCCGAACCTCAGGATGAGCAGCGGCCGCGGCCGCCACGTCGCGGAGTTCGACCTCTCGTTCTTCTGCGACCGCGAGGGGCTCGGCCTCGAGCTGCATGTCGGCCGCCTCGAGGAGCTCGACCTCCTCCAGCAGGTCTACGAGACCTACAAGGAGCAGATCGACGCGATCCTCACGTTCGTCCGCCTCGGCGTGGACGGTCCGACCGAGTCGCGCCTCCTCTCGCTCACGGGCATGATCGCGAGCTCGCGCGCCTCGGGCGAGGGCTGGCTCGCCGTCTTCGAGCCGCGCTACCCGTTCCCGATCGCCGCCCGCGACTTCATGGGGCGGTTCGAGGACTGCTTCCTCGCGCTCTACCTCGTCTACGACGCGATGCTCTCGCGCGCGCTCGGGATCGAGGACCACTTCATGGAGCACTTCGGGAAGCTCGACGAGCACTTCCGCGCGAGCGCGCAGATCGACCGCGAGCCGCCGGCCGAGGGAGACGCGGAAGGCGAATAGGGGGGGCTCCGGGGGCCGCCCGGGCCGCTCAGTAGAGCGCGCGGGCGACGATCTCGAGGGCGCCCTCCGTCCGGAAGCCCGCCGCCGCGAAGGTCGCCGTCCCCCGCGCCCCCTCGATTCCGCCCAGCGAGGCGACCAGCGCCTGCAGGTCGGCCGCCGGAAGATCGAGCGCCGCCGCCTCGACCACGAGGCCGACCACGTAGTCCCCGCCACGGCTCCCGCGCAGCCGCAGCAGCTCCTTCGCGCCGGGCGTGCGGGAGGCGCCGCCCGCGAGGCGCGCCTTCGTCGCGACGGCGAGCGCGTCGGCGCGGGGGCCGACCGCGACGACGGACCAGCCGTCGAACGCCGCGTACGCCGCCGGGAGGCCCTTGGACTCGTCCGAGAGGAGGTCGACGGCGCTCCAGAGGCACTCGGGGAGGTCCTCGAGCCGCGGCGCCGCCTGCGCCACCCAACCGAGCCAGCCGTGGCCGGCGGGGGACTTGCGGCGGTCGAGCACGAGCGCTCCGAACGAGGAGCGCTCCTCGGAGCGGAGCTTGCCGAGGATCGGCGAGGCGGCGCCCGCGGCGTCGCGCGCGACGACGACGACGGAGATCTCGCCCCCGCGCGCCTCGACGCCGATCGCGAGTCCCGTCGCGGGATCCGCGCCCGTGAGCGCCTCGCGGAGGAGCCGCTCGAGGATCACCTCGTCCTTCGCCTCGGCGAGCCCGATGTGGCGCGCGAGCCGCCGCGCCGCGAAGGCGGCGACGAACACGGAGGGCAGCGTCGTCTCGATCCGCAGGAACGTGCCCGGCGGGAGGTAGTCGAGGAGCCCGCCCTCGCCGGGGCCGGCGCGCGCGAGGAGATCGAGCGTGGGGGAGGCGGGAAGCGGCACCAGGCGCGCGCGCATGTCGAAGCCCGCGCCGCCGAGGTCGAGGCCCGCCTCGAGGACGTCGCCCGACCCGGCGACCTCCGCGAGGAGGGGATGGTGGCGCACGCGCAACGCGAGGTCGCCTTCCGGCAGCGCCGCCTCGACGCCCTCGCCCGGGAGCGTCCCGCGGAAGAGGACGAGGGTATCGCCCGTCTCCTGCGCGACGACGTCGCCAGGGACGGCGCGGCGGAGCGCGGCCATGTCGGAGGCCTGGAGCACGCGCAGGAAGCCTCCGGACGCGGTCAGCGCGGCAAAGGGGGGGGCTCCGGGGGCGAGGCCCTCCGTCGAGGTCACGCCGAGGAGGAACGCCGCGGGGTCCGCCGCCTCGCGGCCGAGAGCCCGGAGGAGCGCCTTCACCCCGTCCGGCGCCTCGGCGATGCGCGCGGCCGTCGGGAGGCGCAGGAGGACCGTCGTGTCCGCGGGCCAGCGGGCGAAGTCGAGCGCGGGCGCAGCGGGGGGCG
>JAKLKT010000518.1 GCA_023150495.1 Planctomycetota bacterium | reverse complement strand
GGAGCGCCGCGCCGGCCCGGGCGGCGACACGCGACACGACAGCGGCGGTTTGCCCGCCCGAGATCCGGGGCGCGCTCCTCGAGCCGGAGCGCGTCCGCGGGGCTGCGGACGCCTGCGGCGTGCGGCGCGACTCCCGCGGTCAAGCGGCACCGGGCCGCGATCGTCTCGGCGTGCGACACAGACAAGAAAACACTTTGAATCCGGCTTTCCTTGACAGCATGTTGGGCTTACGATCGGAGCCACGGGAATGGGAAGGCTGGAACCGTAGACGGCCTTAACCATGGAGGGAGTGAGATGAGTCCTGGAAAGCTCCTGAGGGCGAGCGCCTTCGCGGCGATCGTCCTGGCAGGTCTGCAGCTCGACGCAGCCGCGGACCCGATCACCTACGAGGGCGAGCTGCTCAACGGCGTGACCGCCGCGGGCGCGCTTCCGGTGGGCGACTACTACGACGCCCGCGACGCCGACTTCTGGATGTTCTGGGCGACCGCGGGGGACTCCGTCGAGGTCGCCGTCCGGCGCGTCGACAGCGAACTCGATCCGGCGCAGTGGATCTACCGCGGCGTCTACTACGACACGGCCGATCCCGACCTGAGCGCCGGCACCCACTACTTCCAGAGCTGGCTGCCGGCGTTCGTCGCCTTCGCCGACGACGTCGTCCCCAACCCCGGCCCCTACGGCGATCCGTACTCGGCCTTCGTCGCTCCGGCGACCGGCTGGTACACCGTCGGTGTGACGGAGTACTTGAGCGGGCCGCTGCCGAACGACGGCGACTACGACTACGATGTCACCGTGCGCGGGATCACCGGCACCCCCCCGGGTCGCCAGGCCCCCGTGCCCGAGCCGACCATGCTTGCGCTCCTGACTTGCGGCGCCTTCGGCGTGTTCCTTGCACGCCGCCGGAAAGCCGCCTGATTCCTCTTCCGGGCCGCTCCTACGCTCCAGGGCCCTGCGTCAGCTCCCGGTACGTCCGGAGGTGGCGCAGGGCCGCTTCGCTTCTCCCGAGCCGCTCGCAGAGCCCCGCCGCGTTGTAGTGCGCATCCGCGGAGCGCGGATCCGCGGCGAGCGCCCGCTCGTACGCCCCGAGCGCCTCCCCGTCCCGCCCCTGGTCCTCGAGCGCGACGCCCAGGTTGAACGCCGCGGTCGCGTCCTCGGGGCGCGCCGAGAGCGCCGCGCGGTAGCGCGCCTCCGCGCCCTCCGCGTCGCCCTCCTCGTGCAGCAGGCGCCCGAGGTTCACGTTCGCCTCCACGTGCGCGGGGTCGAGCGCGAGCGCGCGGACGTACGCCTCCTTCGCCTCCGACGGCGCCGGCGCCTCGAGGTCGCACCCGAGCTCGTACCAGTCCTCCGCCGTCAGCTCGCGGTCGCGCGCGGCCCGCGCCTGCGCGCGCGCGCGCGGCGCCGCGTCGCGCGCGAGATCCTTGACGTCGAACGAGAAGTGGAGCTGGCCCGACTCCGGGTTCCACCGCTTGGTGCCGTCGTGCACGACGACGCGGTCGCCCTCGGCGCCGATCTTCAGCGCGGAGAGCGAGCGGCCGACCGGGAGCCGGTCGCGGAGCGCCGAGAGCGCGCGCCGGATCCGCCGCGGCTTCACGCGCGCGCCGCGGAGCTCGCGGGCCACGCGCAGGAGCACGAGGTCCTGGAATGAGAAGCGGTACTCCCCCCGCGCCCCCCTCTTTCCCTCCACGAGACCGTCGCGCGCGAACGCGCGAACCTGCGACGGGGAGAGATCGAGCAGCCGCGCGACGTCGTTCGCGGAGTAGCCGGCGCCGGCGACCACGCGCTAGCCCCCGGCGGCCTTCTTCTTCGAGCCGGCCGCGGCGCGGGGCGCGCGCTTCGCCGGCTTGCGCGCGACCTCCTTCTCGCCGAGCGACGCCTTGAGCGCCTCCATCAGGTCGATGATCTTCGCGACCGGCTCGCTCGCCGGCTCCGCGGTGACCTCCTGGCCCTCGACCTTCTTCCGGATCGCCTCCTCGATGCGCGCGCGGACCTCGTCCTTGTACTGCCCGGGCTTGAACTCCTCGGACGCGATCTGCTCGACGAGCTGCGTCGCGAGCTTCAGCTCCGCGTCAAGGACCTTCGCCTCGCCGACCGGCACCTCGGAGATCGCGCGGATCTCGTGCGCGTAGTGGAGCTGCTGCATGACGAGGCCATTGTCCTGCGGGCGCACGAGCACGAGGTACTGCTTGCCGCGCACCGCGTACTGCGCCACCGCGGCGCGGCCGGTCTTCCTCATCGCCTCGCGCAGGAGCGCGTACGGCCGCTCGGCGCCCTTGTCGGGCCCCAGGTAGTAGCCCTTGTCGAAGAAGATCGGATCGACCTTCTCGAGCGGCACGAACTCCCTGATCTCGACCGCCTTGTTCGCCTTCTCCTCGACGGCCTTCAGCTCCTCGTCGGTGAAGACGACGTACTGCCCCTTCGCGAACTCGTACCCCTTGACCATCTCCTCGCGCGGCACGACCTCGCCCGTCTGCTGCGAGATGTACTGCTGCTTCAGCCGCGAGCCGGTCTTTCTCTCGAGCAGGTTGAAGGAGTAGTCGCCCTCGGAGACCGTGCTCGAGAAGACCTTCACGGGGATCGAGACGAGCCCGAAGGAGAGCGTGGCGGTGCCGATGGCGCGCGCGGCCATGACGTACTATATCGCCCGGTCCGGCCGGAAAGTCCATGCCCCCTGGGAGGGGCGCCCTCGGCTCCGGGACGACAGCGCGGCCGCATCTCCTTATGCGACAGCAGCATGCGGCCAGAGATTCCCCTACGACGAGCGGCTCACC
>JAKLKT010000517.1 GCA_023150495.1 Planctomycetota bacterium | reverse complement strand
CGCTCCCTCCCTCCCCCCGGCCCCCTCCCATCCGCCTCGCCGGCCCGCGCCGTCCGCCGGCCCCCCGGGCGTTCCGCGCTCACTCGCCGGGGAAGCTGACCTTCGCCCGCTTGAGCGTGTACTCCGCGATGCCCACGGCCGTGCCGCGGAACCCCGAGGGCGTGGCGAGCACGCCGAACTTCTTCGGGATCACGTGGCCGCGCACGCGCTGGTAGTCGAACTCGATCTCGATCTTCTTGCCCTCGATCTCGCGCTTCATCCGCTCGATCTGGAAGCGGCCCTCGCCCGCCGTCTTGGTCTTGTAGGTCCACCACTCCGTCTCCGACAGGACGCGGTTGTAGTGGCCGGTGATCTGGCCGCCGGCGATCCTGAAGGCGAGCGCCTTCGCGTAGCCGTAGACGCGGACGATCGTCTCGGTGCCCTGGGGCTCCATCTCGAAGCCGCACCCCTTGAACTCGTCCTCGAAGGGGCGGTCGCGGATCAGGTCGAACATCCAGCGGATGTGGGCCTCGCAGGTGCGGTGGATCTCGTCGTCCGGCTCGTCGAGGACGATCTGGATGTTGCTCATCCCGTAGACCTGGAAGCTGCCCGTCACGTCGTTCTTCCAGCGCGCGCGCTCGAGGTCCTTGTCGATCTGCCGGGCGAACTGGCCCTGGATGATGATGTTCTCGGGCAGGACGAGGCGGCGGCCCCACGCCTCCTTGAGGACGTCGCGGGCGGCGGGGTCGAGCGTGACGGGGTCCTTGAGGTCGAAGCGGATCGAGGTGAAGTCGATCGTGAACCGCTCCTTGTCGTTCGCGGACTTCTCCTCGTAGGCGTAGGCGGCGGGGGCGGGGCGATCGCCCTCCGTGCGCGTCGCGAGGGTGCGCTCGCGGGTGATCTTCGTCGCGTCGCTCTTGCGCGTGAACGACACCGACTCGCCGACGATCGCGTACCCGCCTCCCAGATCGGCCGTCTTGAAGTCGGCGCGGATGAGGTTGGGCTTCTCGGGCGTGCCGATGTCGTACTCCGCCGCGACGATCCTGTCGTCCTTCACGAACCAGACGCCGGTCGCCGTCGAGATCTTCTTCTGTTCGTACGCGGAGGCCTCTGGGCCCGTGAACTTCGCGTCCTTGAACGCCTCCTCGAAGGGTTTCCGCACGAACCTGCCGAGCGCCCAGTCGATGTGCCCGTCGATCTCGCGCCGGGCGGCGTCGTCGGTCGCGTCCGGGTAGTGGCGGCGCACGATCTCGTCGCCGACGACCACGATCTGCCCCCCGCCCTCGCGCGTGAACTGCCCCTTGTCGCCGGAGACGCGGCTGTAGCGGAAGTCGATCGTCACGCTCCCTACCTTGTCCTCCTTCCACTCGTACTGCGAAGCCCACGCGACCCGCATCATCTGGGCCGGATCGTCGGCCGCGAGGAGGAGCAGCAGGAGAAACATCCCTACAGTGTACTCGGTACCGGGTGGTTTTTCCGCAACCCCGGCTTTGACAGGGAGTTGCGACGGCCGAGTGCGGACTTGGAGTCCGCATTTCGTGACACCGGGTCGCGACGTATGTGTATGCCGCGAACCACTCGCCCCGACGACGCCGCCGATGCGGTCTACCACGTGACCGCGCGGGTCAACTGGCGCGTTTTCCACCTCGAGCCGCATGCCTGCGTCTCCGCCTTCTACCGTGTCCTCAGGGAGTGCCTGGCCCGGTTCGGCGTGGACCTGCTCGCGTTCGTGCTCATGTCGAACCACTTCCACCTGGTCGTGCACAACCCGCCGGCCAAGCTCTTCCGGCACATCACCACGCGGTCGCTGCGGTGCCGGCACCGCAGGTCCTGGCCGCGGGGGCATCAGAAGGGATCCGTCCGTTCCCAGTTCATGAAGCAGCTGATGCGGTGCACTTCGGTGCGGGCCCAGAAGGAGCTCGGCATCTCAGGGCGCTTCTGGGAGAAGCCCCACCACGCACGGCTGGTGCTCGACGACATCGACCTCGTCGCGACGATGGCGTACGACCACCTGAACCCGGTCGAGGCCTCGATGGTGCACACCCCCGAGGACTACCGCCGGAGTTCCGCCGCCTGGTGGCGCGCCGGGCGTGCGTCGCCGGTACCGCTCCTCGTGCGGCCTCCCCCCTTCGGTCTCACGAAAGACGATCTGCGCGAACGTCTACTCGGCTACCAGGCCAGCAGGGCGTTCCGGGACGCGATGGCCGAGTTCCGTGCGTCTGGCGCGCGGCTCGGCACGCGGGAAGGCCTGGATGCGTTGAAGCGCATCTTCAAGAGCCGCGGGGTCACCGTGGCTGCGGACTCGGGAGTCCGCAGTCCCTCGCCGCAACAGCCTCCAGCGCAATGACTTGCGCCGATCGGAGGGCGTACCTAGTACCGGGTCAGGTCCCTTGCGGCGGTGACGAGGTCCTCGACCTGCGGGAGGATCACGTCCTCGAGGTCGGGGTTGTAGGCGACGAACGTGTCGAGCGCGGCCACGCGCTTCACCGGGGCGTCGAGCTCGCGGAAGAGCTCGTCGCCGATGCGGGCGGCGATCTCCGCGCCGTAGCCCCACGCGCGGTTGTCCTCGTACGCGACGACCACGCGGCTCGTCTTCGCCACGCTCTCCGCGATCGCGTCCCAGTCGTACGGCTGGATCGTCCGCAGGTCGAGGATCTCCGCCTCGATCCCCTCCTCCGCGAGCTGCTTCGCCGCGCGGAGGCTCCGCTCGACGAGCGCGCCGTAGGTGACGATCGTCACGTGCGACCCCTCCCGCACCCGCGCGGCCTTCCCGAACGGGATCATGAACTCCCT
>JAKLKT010000516.1 GCA_023150495.1 Planctomycetota bacterium | reverse complement strand
CGGCAGTACGTCGCGAGGGCCTCGTCCTGCGGCGTCTCCGCGGGCGGCCGCCCGGATGCGAACCCGCGCACGACCTCGACGAGGACCTCGCCGCCGATGCGCGCGAGCCGCGCCGTGAGCGCCTCCGCGTCCTCCTCGGGCCCGAGCGGGACGCGGCGCGCGGCGAGGATGGGCCCCGCGTCGAGCCGGAAGACCGTCCGCTGGATCGTCACGCCCGTCTCCCGGTCCCCCGCGAGGATCGCCGCGGCGACGGGCGTCGCGCCGCGGTGGCGCGGCAGGAGCGACGCGTGCACGTTGATCGTGCCGAGGCGCGGGATCGCGAGCAGCTCCTCGGAGAGGATCTGGCCGTACTGCGCCACGACGAACAGGTCCGCAGCGACGGCGCGGAGCCGCGCGAGCGACTCGGGCGCGTTCACCTTCGCGGGCGTCGCGATATCGACCCCGGCCTCGTTCGCGCGCGCATGCACGACGGTAGGCTCCTCCGCGCCGCGTCGGCGCCGGCGGGCGGGCGGCGGGGTCACCACGAGCGCGGGCCGGAAGCCGGCGGCGAGCAGCGCGTCGAGGCTCTCCCTCGCGAACGCGTGCGAACCGAAGAAGACGGCCCGCATCCGCTAGAGGGGCCCGCCGGTCATCTGCGGCGGCTCCTCGACCGCGAGAGGTTCCTCCGCGACGGGCGCCTGCGCCTCCTCGGGCCGCAGGCGGATCTGCAGCTCGACGATGTCGCGGCCGCGGTCCACCTCGATGCGCTTCCGCTTGAGCATCTCGAGCAGGCACAGGAACACCGAGACGATGTAGAGCCGGTCGCGGCGCTCGTCGAACAGGTCGCGGAAGAGGACCGGGCCCGCCTCGAGCCGCGCGGCGATCCGGGCCTCCACGTCCCGCAGCGGCAGCTCCTCGCGGAAGACCTGGTGGTCCACCTCCGCGAGCGTCTCCCGCATCATCCGCTCGAACGCGAGCAGCAGGTCGCCGACGCCCACGTCCGCGAGCAGCTTCCCGGCGTCCGGGCCGGCCTCCGGCGGCCCCTCGAGCCCGCCCTCGAACCGCAGGTCGCGGATCCGCTCCGCGATCGCGAGGCCGTGCGACGCGTCCCGGAACTGCTTGTACTCGAGGAGCTGGCGCACGAGGTCGGTCCGCGGATCGAGCTCCTCGTCGTGCTCGTCCTCCTCGATCGGCCCGGGCAGGAGCATCCGGCTCTTGATGAGCATGAGCGTCGCGGCCATGAGCAGGAAGTCGCCGGCGCGGTCCACGTCGATCCGCTTCACGATCTCGAGATGCGCGAGGAACTGCTCGGTGATCTCCGCGATCGGGATGTCGTGGATGTCCAGCTCGCGCTCGCGGATCAGGAAGAGGAGGAGATCGAGCGGCCCGTTGTAGATGTCGAGCCCGACCTTGTAGTCCGCGTCTTCGGCCACCGCCAGAGTATAAGGCGCGACGGGCCCCGCCGGCGCCCCATCGGAGGGGGCTCCGGGGGAGGGACGCGGCACCTCGCGCCCCACGAATCGCAGCCCGCGGGGATACTCTAGGCCTTCCATGCGCCGCGGCCTGCTCATCGGGCGCCTCTTCGGCACCGACATCTACTGCGACCTGTCGTTCTTCCTCCTCATCGCGCTCTACTTCCTCACGTCCCGGAGCGCCGCCGCCGCCGCGCTCTTCAGCGGCGCCGTCCTCCTCTCCGTCCTCGTCCACGAGTTCGGCCACGTCCTCGCCGTCCGGCGGCTCCTCAAGTCGCCGAGCATCGTCGTGCTCTGGATGCTCGGCGGCCTCACGATCTACCGCGGAGCGCCGCGGCCGGGCCAGCAGGCCGCCATCTCCCTCCTGGGCCCCGCCTTCAGCTTCGCGCTGGGCGGCCTCTCGTACGCCGCGGCAGCCCTCCTCCTCCCCGAGCCCCTCCGCCTCCTGCACCAGCCCGAGGGCCATGCGCTGGACGTCTTCCTCTGGGTCATGGTCTGGATCAACCTCGTCTGGACGCTCGCGAACCTCCTGCCCGCGCTGCCGCTCGACGGCGGCCAGGCCGTCCGGGCAGGGCTCCGGGCGGGCCTCGGCCGCCCGCGGGCGGACCGGCTCATGCGCGCGATCTCGCTCGCCACCGGCGCCTCGGTCATCGCCGCAGCGGTCTACCTCGGCCTCATCTTCGCCGCCTTCCTCGGGGCGCTGCTCGTCGTCGAGAACCTGAAACGGCCCGATGTCGCCGTATGATTGGGGCAGGTGCGCGAGGACATCGAGTTCGCACGGCAGGTGATCCGGCTCGAGGCCATGGCCGTCGCCGCGCTCGAGGCGATCCTCGACGAGCGCTTCGGCCGCGCGGTCGAGCTCGTCCTCGGCTGCGAGGGCCACGTCATCGCGACCGGCATGGGGAAGTCGGGGCTCATCGCGCAGAAGATCTCCGCGACGCTCGCCTCGACCGGCACTCCCTCGTTCTTCCTCCACCCCGCCGAGGCGATCCACGGGGACCTCGGGCGCGTCGCCAGCAAGGATCTCGTGCTCGCGTTCTCGAACTCCGGCGCGACCGAGGAGGTGCTGCGGCTCGTGCCGAGCGTGAAGCAGATCGGCGCGCGGCTCGTCGCGGTCACGCGCAGCGCGGACTCGCCGCTCGCGCGCCACGCGGACTGCGTGCTGCCGCTCGGCGCGCTCCCCGAGGCGTGCCCCGTCGGCCTCGCGCCTACGACATCGACGACCGCGCAGCTCGCGCTCGGCGACGCGCTCGCGATGTCCGTCGCGAAGCGCCGCAAGTTCAGCCGCTAGGACTACGCGCTCTACCACCCCGGCGGCGAGCTCGGCCGCTC
>JAKLKT010000515.1 GCA_023150495.1 Planctomycetota bacterium | reverse complement strand
CGTGGCGCGAAGGCAGGTGGCGAAGGGCCCGGCCCGCCGTCTAGAATCCGCGGCCCCATGCGCAACATCCTCGCGCTCGCTCTCCTCTGCGTCGTCGGCTGCGGGGATGGAGGCTCCGGCGGCGGCGGCATCGGGTCGCACGAGGAGGCGGCCGACGAGGTCGTCAGGGCGCTGAAGGATGCCGAGGGGGTCCTCGACGACATCAAGGACACGGCGAGCGCGGCGGCGGCGAAGGGAAAGCTCGAGGCGATCGCGAAGCGGCTCCAGGGCATCGCCGCGTCCGCCGAGAAGCTCGGGCCCCCGTCGGACGCGGCCTACGGCAAGACCGAGCCGAAGATGCACCAGGCGATCGCGTCGTTCGGCGCGAAGACGATGGCGCAGTTCGATCTCGTCATGGCGAACCCGGAGATCGGCAAGGCGCTCGGGACCTCCCTCGCGGAGCTCCAGCAGCAGCTGCCGAAGCTGCGCGTCATGCTCGGCGGCTGACCCTCTCCCCCGCGCCCCGGCACTCGTCCCATCGGATGGCCGAGTGCCGCCCCCTCACCCGAAGAGAAGAGGCCGGCCCCGCGCTCGCGGAGCCGGCCTTCATCGTCGATCTACGCGCAGCCCACGAAGAACGGACGCATCATGTCGTGATCCTCGTGGTGGAGGATGTGGCAGTGCCAGACGTAGGCGCCCGGCCGGTCGAACTTCATCACGACGCGCGTGACCTCGCCGCCGTAGCAGATGACCGTGTCCTTGAGCCCCTCCTCGTAGGGCTCCGGGCCGCGCGGGTTGCCGGAGAGCACGACGCGGGACGGGTCCAGGTACTTCCCGACGCGCTTGCTGATGTGGTGGTCCATCATCGGCTCCATCGCCTTGTCCGCGGGGACGGAGACGCCCGTGCCGTCCACCGGCAGGCCGGTGACCGAGAACTTCTCGCGGTTCACCACGTGGAAGTGGACGAGGTGGATGTGGATCGGGTGCACGAGGCCGAGCGGCGGGACCGTGTAGTTGTAGATCTCCCACATCTCGGTCGCGCCGAGCTTCGGGTTCTCCGTCACGGGATCCATGAAGGCGAAGGTGCCCTCCTCGAGCGTGCCCTGGAGCTCCATGATGCGCTGGATCTCGAGGTACTCCGGGCCGGAGGCCGGGTAGCTCGGGTTCTTCATGTGCACCCAGTCGGCGCCCGTGAGCAGGACGACCTTGCGCGTGCACTCGGGCGTCGGGATCTCGATCGAGGACTTGCAGTGCCTGAGCCGCGTCGGCTTCTCGTCCGGCCCGCCCGCGGTGACGGTGGCCGACTTGCCGCACGACTTCTTCGATCCGACGCGGAACTTCATCACGATCCCCGTCGAGTTGGGGTTCGCGAGCACCGGCGCGAAGCCGAAGGGCGTGTCGTTCGGGTTGTTCGTGACGACGCCGCCCGCGCCGCGGAAGCCGCGCAGCGGCGAGCTGTGCATGCCGGCGTTCTGGAGCACGATCTCCTGGCCCGCGTAGGGCTCGAAGTCGATGACGACGTCGTAGCGCTCCGCCGGCGACATGAGCAGCCGGCTGGCCGCGACCGGCTCCTCGGCGAGCCCGAGCTCCGTGCCGACGCGCATGAGCGGCGCGCCGTTGTCGAGCTTGAGGATCAGGAACCGGCCGTCGCACCCGTTGAGGACGCGGAAGCGGTACTTGCGCGGCTCGACGTCGAGGTACGGCCACGGGACGCCGTTCACGCACATGAAGTCGGGGAAGATCGTGGGGACGATGCCGCCCTCCACGTTGGTCGCCACCTGGAGGAACAGCTGGCCGTCGTCGGTGAACGCGCGGTCCTGGATCGCGAGCTCGATCTCGCAGTCCCGGCCGGGCAGCACGTTGTCGTCGATCAGCTCGAGCTCGTGCTCGTCGCGCAGGAGGTACATCCCCGCGAGGCCCGCGTACACGTTGAGGCGGGTCATGCCCACCGTGTGGTCGTGGTACCAGAGCGTGCCCGACTCCTGGTCGTTGTCGTACCGGTAGGTCTTCTGGAAGTAGGGGCCCGTCTGCTTGTTCTTCTGGGTGAACCAGGCCTGCGGGTCGCCGTCGCTCCCGTCCTCGGTGTGCCCGCCGTGCAGGTGCGTGACGACGGGGAGGCAGCCGTTCTCGGCGTCCTCCATGAGCATCGGCATGTGGAGCGTGTGGTCGACGGGGAAGAGGTGCGAGCCCATGACCGTGCCGTCGCCGGCGGGGAGCTTGTTCCTCCACTTGACCTTCAGGCGCCGGTCCTTCCTCGCGACGATCGTCGCGCCGGGCCACGAGGGATCGCAGTCCTCGAACCGGTAGCCCCAGAGGGTCGTGGCCGGGTAGCCGTCGAGCACCTGCTGCTCGAACTGCACGATGTCGACGTTGAGCGTGCCGCCCTTCGTCGCGTTGACGCGCTTCGGCAGCGGCAGAGCCCTCGTGAACTTCGGGTAGGTCGTCGCGGTCAGGAGCGTCGCGCCGAAGGCCGGCCGCACGATCCAGTTGGGGACAAGGAGCGCCGCGCCGGCGAGCCCCCCCAGCTTCAGGAATCCGCGACGACTCCATCCGTCCCGAGCGATCGAATCCTCAATGCCCATCTTGCATCTCCCGCAGTTGTGCCGGCCGGGGTGCGGGCCACACGAGTCCTCCTCGCCGTACCCAAACCGTTCGCCGCGCCCATCGTGCCTCTGCAAGATGAGAGAGTGCAATCATGGAATTGACACAATGACTGTGTGCGCCCCTGCGGCGTCGAGAAAATAGGCGGGGTGAGGGGGCGCGGGGGAGAGGGGAGCCGGGGGATTCCGCGCGCAAGGTGGCCCGCCGAGGGCCCCGCGGCTACCCGTGCCCGACGCACTCGGCGAGCGGCTCGTACGCGGTCGCGGGGGCCTCGAGGCCCTTGAGGACCCGGCGCAGCTCGCGGGCGTGGCCCGCTTCGTCGGCGGCCATCTCCTCGAGCCTCACCTTGAGCTCCGGGAGCATGAGCTCCTCGGCCTCGCGGGCGCGCCGGACGTACTTCTGGGCGGCCTCCTCCTCGAGGCGCAGGTCGAGCTCGAGCATCTCCTTCAGGTCCGCGGGCTTCCCGAAGGGCCTCGGGGCCGTCACGGGCTCGCCGCCGAGGTCCGTGATCACGTCCATGAGGAAGGCCGCGTGGCCGATCTCGTCGAGGCGCCCGCGGGAGAGCATCTCGCGGAGCGGAAGGCCGAAGGGCCCGAAGCAGCGGCTCCCTTCGTAGGTGTACCGGATCACCGTGGAGAGCTCCGCGGCAAGATCCTCGTTGAGGCCCCGGATGAGGTCGTCCTTCGTCATGCGGGGCGGAAGGCGCAAAGCCCGCGCCGAATCGGGGGCGGCCCCCGGCCCCCGCCTTCCGCCATCAGTCGGGCAGGCCCCAGAGCTGCCAGGCTGCCCAGTAGCAGGGGTGCCGCCACTCCTCCTTCGACGCGACGAAGTGTTGCGCCTCGCGCAGCGCGGCGGCCGCCGGGCGGGTCCGCCAGAGCTCGTAGAACTTCACCATGAGGGCGCGGGTGGCCTCGTCGTCGACCTTCCAGAGGCTCACGAGCACGCGCGGGGCGCCCGCGAGCATGATCGTGCGCACGAACCCGACGACGCCTTCGCCCTCGTACGACTTCCCCCGCGCGGTTTCGCATGCGGACAGCGCCACGAGATCGGCCGGGATGGTCAGCCCGAAGAGGTCCGCGCTCGAGAGCAGGCCGTCCGAGCCCTCCGAGGGCGCGAGGACGAGCGCGGAGAGGAGCGGCCGCTTCGGGTCGACCGTGCCGTGGCATGCGAGGTGGACCGCGCGCCAGCGGGGCCGCTGCCCGAGCGCGCCCGCGAGCCCCGCCGGCGTCGCGTCGGCGCCGAGGAGCTTCACGTCGCCGACCGCCTCCGCCTCCTTCCGCG
>JAKLKT010000514.1 GCA_023150495.1 Planctomycetota bacterium | reverse complement strand
GGTTCGGGATGACCAGCGTCACGGCACCGGCGCGGCGCTGGTCCGATGCTCAGCCCCTACTCGGCGCGAACTGTGCGGCCGGCGCGGTCCCAGCCGCGCGACCATGAGGCTCACGTCGTCATCAAGCGTCCGCGCGTCCCTGAAGCCGTTCGCCCCGCCCAGTATCTTGTCCACCGCAACTTCCGGCGTCGAGTGGCTGTGGTCCAAGAAGAGCGATCGGAGCCGCTCTTGGCCCCAGATCTCACCGTCCGGCGCCCTCGTCTCGAAGAGACCGTCCGTGAAGAGCAGCAGCGTATCGCCGGGCGCGTACGTCACGCTACCAGCCGGTCGGCCGCCGCCCGATGTGGTCGGCTGCAGGCCGAGTGCGGTACTCGGTGTGGCCAGTTCCTCGACATCCCCTCCGGCGCGGAGGAGCCACTGGGGCGGATGGCCGGCCGTCGCGTACTCGATCCTCCGCCGCGACAGGTCAATGCGGAGGACCGCGAAGGTCATGAAGAGGGCCGTTCGCTCGAAGAGACGAAGTGTCGCGCGGTCCAGCGACTCCAGAAATGGTGCCGGTCGGGTTCCTGCCTGGATCATGCTCTGGACGAGCGCGTGGATCCGGCTCACGGCGAGTGCGGCGGCAACGCCGTGGCCCGCGACATCGCCGACGCACAGGTAGAGAAGGTCCGGGCGCGGGAGAGATGCCTGGAGGTAGTCGCCCCCGACGTGCATGCAGGGGATGTGCCGGACCGCGATCTCTACATCATCGCGCCTGATTCCGGAGGGCACGAGGCTCCTCTGGATCTCCTGGCCGAGAGCAAGCTCCTCGGCAGCCAGGCGCTGCAGTCTGGCCAGACGCACGTGCTCGTCGCGCTCGATCTCCACTGCGTCGCGCAGGCCGGCACACTCCTCCTTATGGACCCGGTCGCGATGCCAAGAAGACCCACGCGCACAGCGGCGCCAACCACGGCGCTCCAACAGAGCGGCGCGGCGAGCGACGCGGCGATCATCCACCGCGGGGCCCCGGAAGAGGCGACGAGGATCGGGATCGGGATCGCGAACGCGAACCCAAGCCAGAGCCCCGGGTTGGACCGAAGGTCGTAGGTCGCGCGGTCGAGCAGCGCAAGGGCGAACGCACGGAGGAACCTCAGGGACGTGGATTTCCGCGGCTGTGGCGCGGCACGTCGGGCATCCTCCGGGCTGTTCCCATCTGAAAGCCGTCTCACTGGTGCAGGATACCACGTCCCTTCCGCTCGGAACGGCTGCGTGCGCTCCGCGACGAGCAGCCCTGCGCCGGGACCGAGCGCCACTCCGGCCCGTTCGGCCACCGTTGCGGCAGCGCGCTCCGTGAAGCGGACTGGCGAGGCGGACTCTCGCATCGTCCGCGCCAGCAGGGGGGGAACCGAAGAGGCCGAGCCCGTGCGCGTCGTCGCGGAGCCCGGCGCGCCGTTCATCGTCGTCGTCCGCTGGCCCGATGGTGTCGTCGCAGGCGCGGTAGTGGAGGCGACCGCGAAGGCGCGCTCGCGCGAGGACCCGGGCCACCACTACACCGTCAACGTGGACGATGCGTCCACCGGCGAAACGGGCGAGGCGAACCTCGGCCGCGTCCCCATCGGCTGGTTGTACCTCCGCGTGCGGAAGCGGGGGCTCGCGACGTTCGACAAGTGGTTGGAGGTTCGCGACGACGCGCCACAGACCCTCGAGATCGCGCTCAGCCGCGGCGGCACCATCGAGGGGAGGGTCACGGCGCCCGACGGCACCCCGGTGCAAGGCGCCCCTCGGCAGCAGGAAAGTGCTCTCGACCACCGACGCCTTCGGCCGCTGCCGCATCGCCGCGATCGGCCCGGACGGCATCACGCCCGTCGCGGAGGCGGACGGCTACGGGCCGGGCTCGCCCGGCGGGGATTCCGGCTGAGCGACTCCTCCGATTTCGAGAACGATGCCGGCGAGTTCGTCGTCGAGACGCCGCATCCCGGCACCTTCTGCGTCGACGTCCGGGCGGAGGGCCACGCGGAGCGCCGGACCCATTGGGTCCGGGTGGATCGCGTGGAGACGGTCGACGTCGGGACGATCGCCCTCGGCAGCCCCGGCTCGGTCCATGGCAAGGTGCAGGACGAGAACGGCCGGCCGGTCGCCTGGTGCCGGATCTACCTGCTGAGCGAGAAGTTGAAGCCGAACGCGGACCCGCCGCTCACGGACACCGACGGTCTATGCGAGACCAAGGGGCTGCCGCCCGGCACCTACACGCTCTTCGCGCTCTCGCCGCGCCATCCGCTCGGGGTCCGGCTCGGGATCCAGATCCCCGAGGGCGGCCGTGTGCGGGTCAACGTGGACATGACCGAAGCGGCGCCGCCCACACTCCGCGTGGTGGACGAAGCAGGCCGGCCGATCGAGGGCGCAAGGCTCTTCTGGACGTTCCAGGGCCTCGCGTTCGTCGATGATCGGCAATCTCGAGCCGCCCGCCTTCGGCTCCAACACGTCCGGCCCCGACGGCGTGATCCGGAAGCCGCTCCTGCCCGAGGGCGACATCCTGATTCGCGTCGAGGCAGAAGGCCATGCCGGCGCGCAGAAGACGGTCGCGCTGCGGAAGGGCGAGACGGAGACCGTCGAGATCCGGCTCCAGAAGCGGTAGGCAGGGCCCCCGGAGCCCCCCCGGATTTTGCTGTCGATTCCCGCCGCCCTCCTTCGACGTGGGGGTGGGACGGGGCGCGCCGGGCGAATGGCGCCCGGCACCCCGACCCGCACACACGAACGAAAGGACACACGACCATGCGCACCATCCTCAACGCCCGCCTCGGCGTCGCCGCCCTCGTCGGCGTCGCCGCGCTCGCCGCCGCGCGGCTCGCCGCGGAGGAATGCCCCGAGTTCCGCCCGGCGCCCGGGCACGAGATCCTCGCCGCCTCCGCGGGCGACTTCGACCTCGCCTTCTCCGACGGCAACAAGGGCTCCTCGTCCTGCGCCCTCGGCCTCGGCGGCCAGTGGCTGCTCGAGCACGTCAAGGCCGACTTCTGCGGGCACGCCTACGAGGGCCGCGGCGCCACGAGCTACGACCCCGCGAGACGGAAGTACGTCTGCGTCTGGATCGACTCGGCCTCGCCGACCCCGCTCGTCGCCGAAGGCGCCTACGACCCGGCCACGAAGACCCTCACCCTCTCCGGCGACATGACCGCGCCCGACGGCACGACCGCGAAGGCGACGCTCGTCACCGTCCACGGCGACAAGGGCCGGCGGACCTTCGCGATGAAGGTCAGCGACGTCGAGCTCTTCCGGATCACCTACACGCGCGCAAAGTGACTACGATACCCACACACAAGAAGGAGAAGATCCATGCGAGTCCTGGGATTGCTCCGCGCCGACGCGGATTCCGAGTCCGGCGCCCCGCCGAGCCCGGAGCTCATCGAGCGCTGCGGCAAGTTCATGGAGGAGGTCACGAAGGCCGGCGTGCTCCTCGCGACCGACGGGCTCCAGCCGAGCTCGAAGGGCAAGCGCGTGCGCCTCGCCGGCAGCAAGACCACCGTGATCGACGGGCCCTTCACCGAGTCGAAGGAGCTGATCGCCTCCTACGCGCTCCTCGAGGTGAACTCGATGGCCGAGGCGGTCGAGTGGACGACGCGATTCCTCAAGGCGCTCGGCGGCGGGGAGTGCGAGCTCCGCCCGCTCTACGAGGGCGGGCCCGACTGCGGGTAGGAAGGAGGGGGGCGCGGGGGGAGGAAACCCCCCCCCCCCCCCCCCCCGCGCCCCCTCCGCATCGCAGATGCAGCAGACGATCGAGGCGATCTACCGGATCGAGTTCGCGAGGCTCGTCGCGAGCCTCACCCGCCTCGTGCGCGACGTCGGTCTCGCCGAGGACCTCGCGCAGGACGCGCTCGTCGCCGCGCTCGAGCAGTGGCCGTCGTCGGGCGTCCCCGAGAACCCGGGCGCCTGGCTCATGGCCGCCGCGAAGAGGAAGGCGATCGACCGCATTCGCCGCGACCGCCTGCTCGACCGGAAGCGCGGGGAGATCGCCGAGGCCCGCCGGAAGATGGAAGACGACCTCGACGCCCGCCTCGACGACGACATCGGCGACGACCTCCTCCGGCTCGTCTTCATGACCTGCCACCCGGCGCTGCCCGTCGAGGCGCGCGTCGCGCTCACGCTCCGGCTCGTCGGCGGCCTCACCGTCGCCGAGATCGCCCGCGGGCTCCTCGCCGCGGAGCCGGCGATCGCGCAGCGGATCGTGCGCGCGAAGCGGACTCTCGCGACCACGAAGGTCCCGTTCGAGGTGCCCCGCGGCGCGGAGCTGGGGGAGCGGCTCAACGCGGTCCTCGGCGTCCTCTACCTGGTCTTCAACGAGGGCTACACCGCGACCGCGGGCGAGGACTGGATGCGGCCTGCGCTCTGCCTCGAGGCGCTGCGCCTCTCCCGCGTGCTCGCGGGGCTCCTGCCCGGGGAGACGGAGGTCCTCGGCCTCGTCGCGCTCATGGAGATCCAGGCGTCGCGGCTGAAGGCGCGAACGGGGCCGAAGGTCGTGCGGCTCTTCGAGCAGGACCGCGCGCTCTGGGACCGGATCCTCATCCGCCGCGGCCTCGACGCCCTCGACCGCGCGGCGACGCTCCGGGGCCCGCGCGGCCCCTACCTCCTGCAGGCGGAGATCGCGGCGTGCCACGCGCGGGCGCGCGCGCCGGAGGAGACGGACTGGCCGCGGATCGTCTCGCTCTACG
>JAKLKT010000513.1 GCA_023150495.1 Planctomycetota bacterium | reverse complement strand
GAACCGGGGGGGCGCGGGGGGGCGGCCCCCCTTCGGGACGAGCCTCGGCAGCGTCGCGAGGCACGTCGGGATCACGAAGAGCGCGACGACGAGCGAGAGGAGGAGCGAGTAGACGACCGCGAGCGCGAGGTCCTTGAAGAGCTGGCCCGCCGCGCCCGCCTCGCCCACGAAGACGATCGGGAAGAAGACGCAGACCGTCGTGAGCGTGGAGGACGTGATCGCGCCCGCCACCTCGCGGACGCCTGCGACCGCGGCCGGCAGCGGCGCGAGGCCCCGCTCCCTCTGCCGCGCCGACGACTCGAGCACGACGATCGCGTTGTCGACGAGCATCCCGACGCCGAGCGCGAGCCCGCCGAGCGACATGATGTTCAGCGAGACGTCCGCGAGGAAGAGCGGGGCGAAGGTCGCGATCGCGCAGATCGGGATCACCGCCCCCGCGACGAGCGTCGCCATCGCGTTCCGGAGGAAGAGGTAGAGGACGAGGACCGCGAGCAGCCCCCCGAGCACGGCCGTGTCGCGCACCTCGTCGAGCGCCCCCTCGATGAAGCGGCTCTGGTCGGTGAGCACCTTGAGATCGACCCAGGGCGCGAGCGCCTCCCTGAGCCCCTTCTCCGCCGCGATCCCCGGCCCCGGTCCCCCGCGCCCCCTCCGTTCCGGCGCCGGAGAGCCCTCGCGCAGGAGCCGCTCGCGCACCGCCCGGGCGACCGCGACGACGTTGCTCTGCGCCTTCCTGTAGACCTCGACGAGGACCGCCTCCTTCCCGTCGACGTAGGCCGCGAGCTCCCGCTCCTTGAACGACTCCGCGACCGTGCCGAGGTCGCGGACGCGCAGGGGCACGCCGCCCACGTTCTTCACGACGACGGCCTCGATCTCCGGGACCGTCCGCAGCTCGTTCACGGAACGGACGACGTACTCGATCGGCCCCTCCTGGATGAGGCCCGCCGCCTCGTTGCGGTTCGCGCCGAGGAGCGCCGCCGCCACCTCGTCGAGGCCGATGCCCGAGCGGAGGAGCGCCTGGTCGTCGAGGTGGACGGCGATCTCGCGCTCCCGCCCTCCGCGGATCTTCGCGGCGGCGACGCCCTTCAGCTTCTTCAGCTCCTTCTCGACCTCCTCCTCCGCGAGCTTCCGCGCGAGCGCGAGATCGGCCTCGCCCGTGCCGCGGCCGGAGACCGCGATCCTGAGGATCGGGTCGAGGCTCGGGTCGTACGGGAGCACGAGCGGGCGCTCCGCCTCCTCGGGCAAGGTCGCCGCGTCGATCTTGCTCTCGACGTCGGCGCGCGCCTCGGTCATGTCGGTGTCCCACCGGAACTCGAGCGTGATGTCGCTGAACGTGGAGCGCGAGACGGAGGTCATCGAGACGAGCCCGTTCGTCGTCGCGAGCCGCTTCTCGAGCGCCTCGGTCACGCGCTTGTCCACGTCGCGCGGGCCCGCGCCCGGGAACTCGGTGCGGACGGTGAGCGTCGGGTAGGAGAGGTCGGGCAGGAGTGCCAGGTCGAGGCGGAAGTAGGAGACGACGCCGAAGACGACGGTCGCCACCGTGACCATCAGGACCGCGACGGGCCGGCGCGCCGCGCCCTCGAGCGAGCCGCTCATTCGCCGCGAGCCGGGGGGGCCTCGGGGGCCGGCGGGGCTTCCGCTTTCGCCACCGACGGGGCCGCGGCGGACGAGCCGGGGTCCGCGAGGATCTCGACCGCGGCGCCGTCGGAGACCGTGTCCTGGCCCTCGACGAGGACCATGTCCTCCTCCCCGATCCCCTCCACCTCGAGGACCCCCTCGCCCTCGAACCCGGTCCTCACGGGCACGCGCGTCGCCTTGCCCTCGCGCACGACGAAGACGTAGGGCCCCTCCTCGTCGTCGTGGAGGAGCGCGCGCCGCGGCACGACGAGCGCGCCCTCGCGCGTGGCGATCACGATCCTCATCGTCACGAAGAGCCCAGGGCGGAACCCCGGGGCGGGCTCGATCTCCGCCTTCACGCGAACGGTGCCCGAGTCGCGGTCCACGGTCGGCGCGACGAGCACGACCTTGCCCCCCGTCCGGCCCTCCACCGCGCTGCTCTCGACGGTCACCGCGTCGCCCTTCTCCACGCGCGCCGCGTCGCGGACGGGGAGGTTCCCGTAGAGGACGAGCGTGTCCGGCTCCTCGACCTTGTAGAGCACCTCGCCGGCCCGCACGCGCTCGCCCTCGCGCACGTTGCAGAGCGTGACGACGCCCGCGATCGGCGAGCGGATCGTCGCGCGCTCGAGGAGGACCGCCGCGCGGTCGCGCACCGCCCGCGCGCGCTCGACCGCGACGCTCCCGAGCTCGAGGGCGACCTTGCCCTTCTCCACCGCCGCCTGCGCCGACTCCACCTTCTTTCCCGCGAGGTTCCTCGCGAAGGTCGCGCGCTCATGCTCCTCGAGGGAGATCGTGCCGTCCTTCATCCCCTCGGCCGCGCGGGCGAAGATCCCCTCCGCCTCGCGCAGCGAGACCTCCGCCTGCTCGACCTCGCGGTCGGCGAGCTTCTTCCCGAGCTCGAGCTCGCGGATCCTCCCCTCGGCGTTCCGGACGTCGACCTCCGCCTCCTCGAGGGCGAGCTTCAGCTCCCGGTCGTCGATCCGCGCGAGGAGCATGGCGTCGTCGCCGCCCTTGCCGCCGCCGACGCGGTCGCCGAGGTCCCGCGCCTTCTCGACCACCTTCCCGTCCGCCTCCGCGTAGACGGTCACGTGGCGGTCCGTCTCGAGCGCCGCCTGCGTCTCCACGGCGTCGGAGACGGTGCCGCGGGACGGGCGCTCGACGCGCACCGGAAGGGGCGCGTCG
>JAKLKT010000512.1 GCA_023150495.1 Planctomycetota bacterium | reverse complement strand
GAGCCCCCCTGGATGCGAGTACTCTTCGTCTATCCCAACATCGACTGCCCGCCGGGCATCAACCACGGCATCGCCGCGATGTCGGGGGTCCTGAAGCACCGCGGCCACGACGTCGGCCTGATCCACGTCTGCGACAACCTGTGGGAGCTGCCCACGACGGAGCAGGTGCTCGACCGGATCGACGCCTTCCGCCCGGACATCGTCGGTTTCTCGGCGATGAGCCAGCAGTACCCGTGGGTGAAGGGGATCAGCAAGGCGCTCCGCGAGCGCCGCCCCGACCTCCCGCAGGCGATCGGCGGCGTGCACTGCACGATGGTGCCCGAGGAGGTGACGGCGGACGACCTCTTCGAGTGGGTGTTCGTCGGCGAGTGCGACGACGCCTTCCCGGACCTCGTCGACCGGATGGCCAAGGGCGGCAGCCGCCACGACGTCCCGAACACGCGGATCCCGAGGCGCTTCTCGCCGACGGGCGAGATCATCCGCAACCCGGTCGGGCCGTTCCCCGACCTCGCGGCGCTGCCGGAGACCGACTACGAGCTCTTCGACATCAAGCACATCGTCGAGACGAAGAACGGCTGGATGGGGCTCATCACGTCGCGCGGGTGCCCCTACAAGTGCACCTACTGCTTCAACAAGGAGATCGTGGATCTCTACAAGGAGGAGGGCGGCGCGAAGTCGATGAAGGAGTACCTCCGGGCGTATCCGACCGACCGGATGATCGAGGAGATCCGGACGCTCAAGCGGAACCACCCGGGGATCCGGACCCTCATCATCGACGACGACCTCTTCACGCTGAACAAGAAGTACGTGATGGAGTTCACGAAGGCGTACAAGGCGAGCGGGATCGACCTCCCGTACGTCGTGAACGCCCACGTGCAGTGCTTCGACGACGCGATGGGCGAGGCGCTCTCCGGGAGCGGCTGCATCATCGTGAAGTACGGCCTCGAGTCGGGTTCGGAGCGCGTGCGCCGCGACGTGCTCTGGCGGTACATGACGAACCGGCAGATCGAGGAGACCACCGCGATCGCGCACAAGTACAACCTGCACACGAGCGCGTTCATCATGTTCGGGCTGCCGAACGAGTCGCGCGAGGAGGTCTACGAGACGCTGAAGCTCTGCGCGAAGGTCAAGATGGGCCGCTTCCGCTGGGCGATCTTCTACCCCTTCCCGGGCACGGCGGGCTACACGATCGCGAAGGACCTTGGCGTCGTCGACTGGGACAAGTGGGCGAACATGGGCAACTACTTCGACGCGAGCTGCCTCAAGTTCGGCCCGGAGCACGACCTCTTCATCGAGAAGCTCGGCGCGCTCTGCACGTGGTACGTGAACGCGCTGACCGACTGGCCGTGCGCGAAGACGTACGCGAAGATGGTCGAGGAGGTCGAGGCGATGGATCGCGAGACCTTCCGCCGCCGCCGCGCGGAGCTGATCCAGCGCGACCGCGACCTCTCCGAGGAGCTGCTGAAGCTCAACATCCCCCACTACTCGATCCGCTACGCCCACGTGATGGGCGTGCGCTCCGACTACGTGGCCTGGGAGCGCCGCCAGCAGCAGTCGACCCGCGAAGAGCAGGCCGTCGTCTACACCCTCGACTAGCCCGTATCCCATAGGCCCGGCCGGCTCCGCAAGTCGTCTTGCGGCAACAGGTTGCGGCGTCCGGGTGCGGCAACGCTGTCCGCACTCCGCAAGGCCAGGTGGGCGAAGGGGTGGGGCACGGGGAGGGGGGCGCGAACCGCCCCGCGGCGGTACGCTCTCTCCCGATGGGTTTCTACGAGACGCCGCTACGCCGGCTGCGCCTCGTGCGTGCCGGCGGGCTCGTCGTCCTCGCGATCGCCTTCGCCGTCATCCCGTCGTGGGCGGCGCTGGACACGTTCGGCGCGGTATTCGGCTACGCCGCCGCCGGCGGCTGCCTCCTCGCCGCGCTCTTCAACGTGTGGCTCGCGCGAAGGACGCCCGAGGGCAAACTCGTCCACGCGACGCCGGACCATGCCCCGCCCGCCGAGCAGCTCCGTCTCTACCGCCGGATGATCCTCTGTTCCGTCGTGGCCTTCCCCGTGCTGGCGGCGGCGGTGGCCTACGAGCTCCATCAGCTCGAGTCCGGCGCGAAGGACCGCGTGCGCATCTGGGCGCCGCTCGTCCCCGTCTACGAGCGCCTCGGGTTCTGGCCCACGGTGATCGCGCCGCTCCTCCTGGGCACGGTGTGCTGCGCCGTCTTCGTCTCGAAGACCCGGAAACTCACCCGGGGCCCGCACGCGGGCCGGTGAGGATCAGCGGGCCTCGGCACGTCGAAGGAGCATCTCCCTGAGGTTCCCGGCCCCGATGACCCGCACGAGCGCCGACGCGAGGGTGTAGAGGAAGAGCAGCGAGAGAAGCCACATCTCGACCACCCAGAAGTGGGCCCACGAGACCTCCGAAAGGAGGCGCTTCGCGGCCCCGCCCACGCCCCCGTGCTTCGCGACGAGGGGGACCATCTCCTCCACGACGCGGAAGAGCGTCGCGACCGCCGCGAAGAGGGCCGTCTTCCAGGCGACATTCCCGAGCGGGCGACCGAGGAAGAGCCTCGACACCGGGAGATGCTCGAGCAGGAGGATCACCTTGGCGACGATCAGCGCGCCGACCGTCGCCACCGTGGCGCTCGCCCCGGTGATACGGTAGTCATCGAGGATCACCGCCTTCGTGACGGAGATCATGTGGAACGTCACGAGGAAGAACGCGAGCGCGGGCAACGCCTCGCGAACCTCCTTCCGCACGCCGTGGAGGAGCCTGCCCATGCGGGCGGAGCCTAGCCGCGGCGCCG
>JAKLKT010000511.1 GCA_023150495.1 Planctomycetota bacterium | reverse complement strand
GAGGGCGCGTTCTCGGGCGCGGGCGACACGCGGCCGGCGCTCTTCCTCGGCCTTCCGCTGACGGTCGTGCGGATCCCGGTCGCGATGCTCCTGGCCCGCGTGTTCGGCATGGGGGTGGCGGGCGTCTTCTGGGCGCTGACGTGGACGAGCGTGCTCCGGGGCCTCGCGATGGCGCTGTGGTTCGCGCGGGGCCGCTGGGCGGCGGCGCGGGCGTAGCGTCGACTTTCCTCGACGGGAATCGCGACGGTCCTGCCCGCGCCCGCGGGTTCCCCGGAGCCCCTCCCTACAATCTTCCTCGTGAAGCGCATCCTCCCGCTCGCGCTCCTCGCGGCGGTCGCCCGCGGCGACGTCGGCGATCCGCAGGTCCGGACCGACCACCCGTGGTACCCGGGAGAGCTCGCGTTCTCGACCTTCGAGCGGCTCTTCGCCACGCAGGCGGAGGTCTACGAGCGCGTCACCGGCGAGCCCGTCGACTCCGACGAGCGGAAGGCGCTCGCGTCGTGGCTCTGGCGCTCCACGCACTACTTCCACTGCGCCGAGGTCGGCGAGCACCACTGGGCGACCGGCGCCGCGCCGCCGCAGGACCTGAAGCGCCGCGAGTGGCCGCGCGAGTACTGGACCGGGCTCTTCGCCAGGGGCTTCGGCCTCTGCTACACGACGCACGCGGAGTGGGGGGCCGAGATGGAGCTCCTGCTCGGCCACGGCCGCGCGCGCACGACGGAGCACGGCGTCCACACGTCCTTCGAGGTGTTCCTCGCGGGAGGGGCGTACGGGGAGGGGCGCTGGGCGCTCCTCGACCACGACATCTCGAGCGTGCTCTTCGACGAGGGCGGCAAGCGGCTCGTCTCGCTCGCCGAGGCGCGCGAGGACCCGCGGCTCGAGCGCCGCGACTACCTTCCCGGGCGGCAGCGCGGCTGGCTCCCGTGCGGGCTCCACGAGGGGGACGCGGGGTCCTACGAGAACTGGTCCTTCGCCGAGGTCCTCCCCGGCTACGCGGGGCCGCCGCCGATGGTCCGCCTCCGCCGCGGCGAGACGCTCCGCCGCTACCCCGACCCGGGTCTCGACGACGGGCGGACCTTCGTCTTCTGGGGCCGCAACATGAACACGAAACGCGTCCCGGGCCCCGAACGCGACCGCACCTGGGTGAACCAGCCCGACCGGGTGCGCGGCTCGCGCACCGGGACCCCGCCGACCGCCGGCATGGCGCGGTACGGGAACGCGGTCTACACGTACCGTCCAGATTTCAGGAACGGCGACTACCGCGAGGGCATCGTCGACGAGGGGCCGGATCACGTCGTCCTCGACTTCGCAACGCCCTACCTGATCGCCGCGACGCCCTCGAGCGACGGGCCGTGGGGTGTCACGAATCCGGGATGCACGAACGGCCTCGTCCTCCGCGGGAAGGCGGAGTGCGCCGTGTCGGTCTCCGTCGACGGCGGGAAGACGTGGCGCGACTGCGGCGCGTTCTCGGACGGCATGGACCTGACCGACCACGTGAAGGGGCGTCGCCACTACCTCCTCCGCCTCGGCGCGGGGGCGAAGGCGCTCGCAGGCGCGGGGATCTCGATCAGGACGATCTGCCAGGCGAGCACGTCGGTCGTCCCGCGGCTCGAGGACGGCGGCTCCGAGGTGACGTTCCTCGCGTCGGGGCAGGCGGTCCTTTCCGCGGGGCCCGCCCTCGACCACGCGCTCGCGCACGTCGTGGACGGCGCCTTCGGCACGGGGACGGTCACGCTCGAGCTCGCGCCGCCCTCCGGCGCGCCCGCCGTCGCCGTCCACGCCGCCGCGCAGGTCGAGTCGGGCGACCCGCCCGACCCGGAGGCGCGCTACGCAATCGACTGCTCGACCGACGGCGGGAAGACGTGGATCCCCGTGGTGAAGGACTGGACGGTGCCGCGGCTCGGGGAGGACCCGCCGGCCTTCTGGCCGTGGAGCCTCTGCTTCGGGTCGAGGGAATTGGAGGGGCCCCGGGGAACCGTGCGCGTCCGTTTCTCGAGCGATCGCGGAAGGCGGATCGCGCGGGCGGAGGCGCACCTCGTCGTCTCGACCCCGTCGAGGGACGCGACGAAGGTGACGTTCGACTGGGGCGACCGGGCGGGCACCCACCGGGAGTCCCACGTCTTCGCGACCGGCGTCCCCGCGACCTGGAAGCTCGGGACCGGCGAGCGCGTCACGACCTTCTGGGTCGAGTTCGAGCCCGTCCCGGCCCGGTGAGGCCGCGGGCGATCCCGGCGGGCGGCGCGTAGAATGCCTGCCCCCATGCTCCCCGTCGTCGCGATCGTCGGCCGGCCCAACGTCGGCAAGTCGTCGCTCCTGAACGCGCTCCTCGGGCGCCGCCACGCGATCGTCGACGACATGCCGGGCGTCACCCGCGACCGCGTCGCCGCCCCCGCCGACATGGGCGGCCGCTGGGTCGAGCTCGTGGACACGGGCGGGATCGGGATCGTGGACAAGCAGCAGCTCGAGTCCCACGTCGAGGCGCAGATCGAGCAGGCGCTCGCCATCTGCGACCTGATCGTCTTCGTGACCGACGCCCACGAGGGCTGCACCCCGATCGACGGCGAGATCGCGCGCGCGCTCCGCCGACGCGAGGTCCCCGTCGTGGTCGCCGTCAACAAGAGCGAGTCGAAATCCGCGCGCGGCGCCTTCCCCGAGTTCGGCGAGCTCGGGTTCGAGGCGTTCCCCGTCTCCGCGCTCGAGGCGACCGGGCTCGAGGACCTCAAGTCCTGGATCCGCGCGCACCTGCCGGAGGAGGAGGGGGGGGACATCGGGCCGCCGCCCGAGCCCGTCCTGAAGGTCG
>JAKLKT010000510.1 GCA_023150495.1 Planctomycetota bacterium | reverse complement strand
CCCCCCACCCCTCCCCCGGAGAGAATCCCGCCGCGGTGGGACAAGCGGGCGATCCTCGGGAATAATCCCTGCGGATGCGCAGGGTCGCCCTCCTCGGCCTCCTCGCCGCATGCGGCGGGAAGGCGGTCACGCTCTCCCACCCCGACCTCGAGGCGGAGGCGTATCGCACGGAGGTCCTCGATGTGGCGGCCGCGGAGGGCCTGCTGCTCGATCTCGCGACGCACGCGGGCGACGTGACGATCGAGGTCGTCGACGGCCCGCCGCAGCTCGTCGCGAAGATGCGGCTTCTTGCGCGGACCGAGGCCGAGGCGGAGCGGCTGCTCGCGGGCTTCCTCGTGACCGCGCGCCGCACGGAGGATGGGTACGTCGTGCGCCTCGAGGGCGAGCCCGCGGAGATCCCGGGAACGGAGATGCTCGTGAGGCCCGTCCTCTCGTTCGCGGCGCGCGTGCCTCCGGGGCAGCGCCTGCACGCGGAGAGCGGGAACGGCGACATCGAGGTGAAGGGGGCGGCGGGGGACTGCTCGCTCGAGGCGGCCTCCGGGGATCTCAAGGTGCTGGGGGTCCGGGGGGCGCGCCTCCTCGCGCGGACGAGCTCGGGGACCGTCCAGGTCGAGGACGTGGCCGCCGGGTCGATCGAGGTCGACAGCGCGTTCGGCGAGGTCCGGCTCGTGAACGTCCGCGGCGACCTCGACGTGAAGGCGGGCTCCGGCGACGTCGCGGTGAAGGGGTTCTCGGGCGGCGCCTGCGAGCTGCAGACGGGGTTCGGGGACATCGACGCGCGGGGCACGTTCCTCGACCTCACGGCGAAGACGAGCTCCGGCCGCGTGGGGGTGCTCGCGGAGCCGGGGAGCATGATCGAGAAGCCGTGGACGCTTCGCAGCTCGTTCGGCGACGTGGAGCTGCGTGTGCCGCGGGACTTCGACTGCAACGTCTTCGCGGAGACGTCCTTCGGCTCCGTGACGAGCGACGTCACCCTGCGCGAGCAGGGGAAGCGCTCCGACCGGCGCGTGAGCGGCGAGATCGGCGACGGCGGCGGGCGCATCACGCTCCAGACGAGCAGCGGCGACGTCCGCATCCGCGCGCAGTGACCCTTCGCTGCGGGGGTCGGGGGGCCATGCTACACTTCTCACCTTGCGCACTTCGCACACGCTCCCGGACGCCGCGATCGCCGCGTCCATCGTCCCCTCGAAGAGCACGGTGGCCTCATGAGCCGCGCCTATTCCGGCGGAAAACGCGACCGCGAGCAGGCACAGGCCCGCAAGAGGAAGGAGAGGGACCAGCGGCGGTCCCGGAAGCGGAGGGAGGGGCGGGGCGAGGTGCCGGTGGTCGGGGCCGAGGAGGTCACGGGGGATCTCGATCTCGCCGAGGCCATCGTCAAGCGCCGCCAGGCCGCCGCGGCGAAGGAGGCGCAGGGGATCCAGTCGCGCCTCTTCGTGGGCGGGCTCGCGTGGGAGACGACGGCGGACGACCTCAGGGAGGCGTTCGGCGCGTTCGGGCAGGTGACGGACGCGGTCGTGGTCATGGACCGCGGCACCGGGCGCTCGCGCGGGTTCGGCTTCGTGGTGATGAGCCACAAGGACGCGCCGAAGGCGATCGCCGCGCTGAACGGCACCGAGCTGCAGGGCCGCCCGATCGTCGTGAACGTCGCCTCCGAGCGCCCGCGGTAGACCCGGTACCGAGTACACGGTCGGGGCGCCGTAACCCGGCGCGTCCGAAGAGGTTGCGAGGGCGGCGTGCGGACTTCGCGTCCGCGGTCCTCCGGGCGCTTCCCGAATTCCCCGTTCCATTGTTCCGCCGCGCCCGCCTTCGCCAACGGCTTCGTAGGGCGTCTCCGAACCGGCGGCCGGGGGCCGGCTGCCCGGCGGGGACCTTGCGAAAGGCAGTTGTCATGATGGCAGCAGGAAGGGTCCGGGTCATCGCGCTGACCCTCGTCACGGCGGGGGCGATCCTCGGGATCAAGTAGCGGCGGCGAGCGCCGCGACGAGGGCACCCAGCGCCGCGCCGGGGAGGATGGCGCGCAGGTATCCCCCGTGCGGCACGCCCGCGACGCGCTGCGAGATGACCTGGCCCGCGACGGTCGCGAGCGTCGACCGCACGGCCAGCGCGTACGCGACGCCCGTGATCCCGTAGCGCGTGCCGATCCACGCCACGAGCGCGACGACCGGGACGTTCGCCGCCGACCACCAGAGCCGGAGCCGCGTCCGCCCGAGCGCGAGCCAGAGGATCCCCGGGTCCGAGTTGACCCCCGCCGCGGCGGCCGCGACGCACAGCGCGCGCATCCCCGGCACCGCCTCCTGCCAGCGGCCGGGGTAGAGAAGGTCCACGAGCCACGGCGCGACCGCCCAGAGCAGCGCCGCGAAGGGCACGATGCCGAGAGCGATCCACCGCGTCAGCGAAAGGTACGCCCGTGCGAGCTCCTCGCCGCGCAGGCGCGCGAGCGCCGGCAGCGCCGCCTGGTCCGCGACGGGCAGGACGTGCGTCGGCGCGAGCATCGCGTGGCGCCATGCGAACCCGTAGAGGCCGAGCGCCGCCTCGCCCAGCCGCCTCCCGACGAGGAGCCGATCCGCCTGCGCGAAGCACGCGTCGAAGAGCCGCGTCAGGACGATCCGGAGCCCGTCGCGCGCGATCCCCTCCCCGGAGCCCCTCCGCATCGCCGGCGCGAGGAGCCAGGCGAGCGCCGCCGCGACCGCCCCCGCGACGACGTCCGCGAACACGAGCCCCCATGCGCCGTAGCCGAGGAGCACGAACGCCACCGCGGCGCCCGCCGCGACGAGCGCGCGCGCGATGTCGCCGAGCGCGAGCCGCCGC
>JAKLKT010000509.1 GCA_023150495.1 Planctomycetota bacterium | reverse complement strand
GTGAGCGCGACGCGGTAGGGGCGGCGGGGAAGGGAGACGAGGCGCGCGGCGGCCCGCATCACGCGGGAGAAGGAGCCGGGCCGGCCGCGCAGCCGGTCGTGCGTCTCCGCGTCGGGGCCGTCGAGCGAGAGGTTCACGGACGCGAGGCCGGCGTCGGCGAGCGCCTGCGGCGTGCCGTCGCCGACGAGGGAGCCGTTCGTGTTGAGGTGCATGAGGAGGCCGCGGCCCGTCCCGTGGCGGATCACGTCGACGGTGTCCGCGCGGAGGAGCGGCTCGCCCCCCGTGACGCCGACGCCGAGGACGCCCAGGTCCCGGAACGCGTCGAGGGTTCCCCGGAGCCCCTCCGTGTCGAGCTCCCGCCGGCGGTCGCCGCGGGAGGGAAGGTCGCACATCGCGCAGTCGAGGTCGCACCGGTAGGTGACGATCAGCGTGCCGAGGATCGGCCTCGCCCCGCCGAGGAGCGCGCCGACGCCGGAGCGCAGCGCGCGCAGCGGCCAGAGCAGGTCCCCCGCGCGCAGGCGGCGGAGGAGCAGGTCTCCGTAGAGCCGCCTCACCGCTCGAACCTCGGGCCCGCGACCGGGCTCTCGTACTCGCCGCAGTCCCTGCAGATCGCCGGGAACGAGCGGCGGAAGTGCGCGCGGCGGAACGCGCGCATCTTCGCGTTGTTGAGGATCCCCTCGAGCGGCCCGTCGTCGATGTGGCCGACGACCGCGTCGCCCTCGGGGTCGGCGCAGCAGACGGTCACGCGGCCGTCGGCGAGGACGACGAGGCTCCCGCGGCTCGGCTCGCGGCACGGGTGGCGCCGCTCCTTCGTCATGAACTGCGGGATCGCCTGGATCCGGTCGGCGACCCCCCGCCACGCCGCCCGGAGCTCCCGCCACTTCGCCTCGGTGAGGCCGTTCACGACCATCGACACGTCGAGGGCGAGCGGGCTCCGCCGCTCGTCGCGGAGCCGGCGGAGACGGAGCAGGTTCTCGCGGAGCGGCGCGAGGTCGACGCCCCGGATCCTCCGGTGCGTCTCCGCGTCGCCGTCCACGGAGAGCGTGAGACGCGTGAGCCCGGCGTCGAGGAGGCGCCGCGCGCGCTCCTCCGTGAGGAGCGTCCCGTTGGTCGTGATCATCGTGCGGATCCCGCGCTCCGTCGCCGCCGCGATCATGTCGGGAAGCTCCCTCACGAGCAGCGGCTCGCCCCACTGGAACGGCAGCACGAACTCGAGGCCCGGGTTGTTGCCGAGGAAGCGGACGAACGTCGCGAGATCGAGGCGCGCGCGGGGGCGGCGCATGCCGTTGTTCACGGGGCAGATCGTGCAGGAGAGGTTGCAGGCGTTCGTGACCTCGAAGTTCGCGCTCACGAGGCGGTAGCCGCTCTCCCGGCGCAGCCGGAAGAGCGCCTCGTTCCAGACGGCGAGCCGGGCCGCGCGCCAGGAGCCGTACTTCGTCGCGATGAGCGACGCGAGCTCGGGGCGCCGGAGGTAGAGCCGTGCCGCGAAGGGCGCGAGCCAGGCGCCGGGGCCGCCCTTCGCCGGTGCGGTCAGGAGAGCCGCGATCCTCCTCAAGCCGAGCCTCCCCGCGGGCCCGCGGACGGACCCACGGGGGCCCGCGGCACTCGCATCCCGGAGGCCGCCGGAGCGTCCGGCGGCCTCCAGGGGGATCGAATCCATGCTACGGCGTGAACGTGACGCGCAGCTCCGCGATCGCCGGGACGCCCTGCGGCGCCGTGTCGAGGTTGCCTCGCGTGTTCTCGAGCCCGCCCGTGCCGGGGTCGTCCGCGATCGGCAGCAGCGGGCCGCCGGCCGGAGCGAACCCGAGCGGCGCCGGGCCGAGCAGCACGTCCCCGTCGGTCGAGATGAGCGTCGGATCGAAGATGATCCTCGCGCGGATGTAGCGCTTGCCCAGCGAGCCTGCGCCCGGCGGGAGCACCTCCGCGATCTGATAGCCGCCGAGCGTCGCCGGGGACCCGGTCTGGCTGGGCCAGTCGGCGATGTTCGCGGGCCCGCTCGTGCTGAGCAGCTCCTGCGTGAAGCCGACGCCGGGGTCGAGGGTGAAGCTGCCGTCCGCGGCCTCGACGGCGGCGATGTCGGGAAGCCCGCCCGGACCCGCCTTGACCGTGTCGATGAACATGCGCATCGTGCGCTGCGCCGGCGTGGCCGTGGACCACGGGAAACGCGGCGCGTTCCAGAGGACGAGCGCGCTGTCGTAGGACGTCGAGTCGGAGAGCGTGTCGAAGCACTCCGTCACGATCTGGGTCCGGCCGAACATCGCCTCGCGCGGCTCGTCGCCCCAGGTGCCGAACGAGATCGTCACGACACCGCTCATCTCGGCGAAGTCCTTCTGCTCCTCGAACGTCAGTCCGGGCCTCGTGAAGTCCGGAACGAGGAACACGTTCGGGTTTCCGAGCACTTCGCCCGGCCCGAACCCGTTCACGTCGGCCATGTAGATCTTGCCGCCGCCGCCTGCGCCGCCCTCGTCCGCGCTGTTGCGGTCCCCGCCCTCGATGAAGGGGGAGTTGCCGCCAAGCTTGCCGAAGGCATAGATCTCGAGCGCGTTCACCGTCACGGCGCCGCCGACGACGATCGAGATGCCGCCGCCGCCGCCGCCGCCGCCTGCCTCGCCCTGGCCCTGATCGCCGTCGAGGACGGGGACCGGCGGGCTGCCGCTCACGAAGGCCTCGTTGTAGGTGGAGCCTCCGCGACCGCCCACGCAGCGGAAGATCGCGGCCCAGATCACGTTGTCGTCCGGGTCCATGGGATCGCCGACGTCGATGGAGCCGAGCGACAGGTCGCCGCGGCAGGCGAAGCCGAAGAACCCGCCG
>JAKLKT010000508.1 GCA_023150495.1 Planctomycetota bacterium | reverse complement strand
GGGTCCTTCAGGATCTCCTTCTTGGCGCGGGTCCACCAGCGGGACCACGCGTTCTTGTCCAGCACGTCGGGCACGAACGACTCGCGCACCTGCTTCAGCGTCGTCTTGCCTCCGTGGGAGCGGAGGAAGATCCGGAAGACCTTCGCGGGGTCCGCATCCATGAGCTGCTTCAGCTCGTCCATCCGGTAGTGCTTGTAGACCCCGATGTGGTCGTCCGGGAGGCGCTCGAGGATCTTCGTCGCGCTCTGGATGCCGATCCGGTGGCCGGGCTTCCGCTGGAAGTCCACGACCATCTGCTCCTCCTCCGGGTCGAACTCCGCGACGATCCCGTATCCCCAGCCGCCGCGGTGGTAGACGTAGGCGCCCTCCGCGAACGTGAGGAGCCGGTCGAGCGCCTCGATCTGGGGCCGGATGGCGCCCTCGCCGGTGAGCCCCGACTTCGCGAGGAACGTGTCGAGGTGCTCGTTCTTTCCGTGCTTCGCCTTGTAGACGGAGACGAGGAGGTCCCGGAGCCCCTCCGGCCGCTGGCTCGCGCGGAGCGCCGCGCGCGCGGTGTCGAACGCCCCGTCCACGTCGCCCTTCTCGAGCAGCGTCTGGGCGAGGGAGAGCAGCATCTCCCCGGCGAGCGCGCCCTTGTCGTAGCGGAGCAGCTGGTTCGCCGCCCCCACGAGGTACGCGTGGTCCTCCGGGTGGAGACTCGCATACTCGCGGAACGCGGCCTCGACCTCGGCGAAGTCGCGGTTCGCGAGCGCAGATCCGATCCTCGAGCGGAAGGCTTCCGCAGCCATTCCATGGCCCTCCCGTGGTCATTCGTTAACGGAGACGGCCCCGTGGGCGGGGCCGTGCCCCCCATTCTGGCAAGGGCGGGCCGAACTGGCAACGATCGGAGGGGGTTCCGGGGGCCTATCCCCCCTTTCCCGGGCCCTTTTCCTTCTCTTTCAGGCGGGCGAGGCGCCGGGCGCGGCGCTCGGCGGCCTCCTTCTGCCGCCTCTGCTGCTCCTTCGTCTTCGAGAGGAGCGGGGGCACGGGGGTCGGCCGCCCGTGCTCGTCGAGCGCCACGAACGTGAGGTAGGCGGACGCGCAGTGGCTCCGGATGCCCGAGACCGCCGACTCCATCTCCACGCGCACGCCAACCTCCATCGAGGTCCTTCCCGCGTCGTTCACGCTCGCCTGGAGCACGAGCACGCTCCCGACGGGGACCGGGTGGTGGAAGACGATCTCGTCGATCGCGGCCGTCACGCAAGTCGCGCGCGCGTGCCGGCGCGCGGCGATCGCGGCAGCGATGTCGATCAGGTGCATGACGCGGCCGCCCATGCAGTTGCCGAGCGCGTTCGCGTCGTTGGGGAGGACGAGCTCGGTCATGATCACGGACGAGTCGTCGACGGCGCGCGGCTGCATGGGGGGCTCCTTCCCCCTCATAGGTACCACGCCGCGTGGTACGCGATCCCGAGGCGGAGGATCCGCTCGACGAGGTCCTCGTAGGGGATCCCCGCGTCGAGCGCCGCGCGGGCGAAGTCGTCCGCCCGCGAGAGGTCGGGGTTCGGGTTCGCTTCGAGCACGAATGCCTCCCCGTCGGCGCGCAGCCGGAGGTCGATCCGCGCGTAGCCGGAGAGGCCGAGACTCTCGTAGACGCGGATGCCGAGGCGCTCGAGTCGCCGGGCGTCCGCGGCGGGAAGCCTGGCCCTCCGCGACCGGATGGCGTGGCGCTTCTGGTAGGCCACATCCCACTTGACCCGCGCCGTGGCGAACCGGGGGGCGTGCGGGGGCAGGTGCGTGAGATCGAGCTCGCGCGGCGGGAAGGCCTCGGGCCGCCGGTTCCCGATCACCGCGACGGAGATCTCGCGGCCCTCCACGTACTCCTCCGCGATCGCGTCGCTCGCGATCCTCTCGTGGACGAACGCGACGCGCTCCCGGAGGCGCGCCTCGTCGCGCACGATCGATCCCGGCGCGAGGCCCGCGGACGCCTCCTCGGTGAGGGATTTCACGAGGAGGGGGAAGCCGAGCGGGGCGGGGCGGAACCGCCGCCCGCGGGGGTAGACGGCGAAGCCCGGCACGGCGATCCCCTCCCGCGCGAGGATCGTCTTCGTGAGCGCCTTGTCGCGCGCGATCGCGAGGCCGCGCGGGTTCGAGCCCGTGTAGGGGACCTGGAGGAGCTCGAGGAGGGCGGGCACGTTCGCCTCGAACTCGACGAAGCCGTGGAACTCCTCGAGCATGTTGAAGACGACGTGGGGATTCCCGCGCTCCACCGCGTCGCGGATCGGATCGATCTCGCTCCCGGGCTCGACGCACGTCACCTCGTGGCCGCGCGCGCGCATCGCGCGCACGAGGTCGAACTCCATCCGCCACTCCGCGATCTCCTTTGCGGGGAATCCCGCGAGCCGCGTCGGAGGCGTCGAGCCCTCGGGCACGAGCGCGAGCACGCGCAGGCGCTTCGGTCGCATGTTTCCTCGTCGCGCCCTGACGGTACATGATTCTCAATTTGAAAAGAACGCGCGTGCGGGGCGCGAACCGCTTCTCACTTTGAGAGAAACACACGCAGTTCGATGCGCGCGACGCGCGCGCGCATCCTTCGCGCGCGCGTCGCGCCGACCAAGGTGCGATGCGTCGCGGGTTTCGCGCGCTCGCGACGAGCACGTTCCCTATCAATTTGAGAAGGCGCGAGGCCGCGCAGGCGCCGAAGAGACGCTTTCGGCGCCTCGAACGGGAGGAAATCGCGCAAAAGATCGTGTGGCACGGATCTTGTAATGCGAGCGGCAGATACGGTTCGTTTCCGTTTCCTTCGAAAGGAGTCCGACCATGGCCGCTCGCCGGAAGAAGACC
>JAKLKT010000507.1 GCA_023150495.1 Planctomycetota bacterium | reverse complement strand
AACTCGCGCCGGAGATCGCCGGTCGCCTCGTGCCAACGGCCATGGGACATGCGCCCATTGTCCCCGAGGCCGTCACCTCCGGGTCACCCGCGGTAGCATGGTCCCCGTGCCCCTCCTCCTCGCGCTCCTCCTCCTTCTCGCCTCGTGCGCGAGCGACGGGGCGTCGTCCCTCCGCGACGGGGACGCGCGCGCGGCGGTGGCCGAGGGCGTCGTGGCCACGCTCGACCGCCAGGATCACTACTTCCGGAGCCCCGCGGAGCGGCGCGCGTTCGAGATGGCGCTCCGCCGCATCGCGGCCGAGTCGGCGGATGCCGGGTCCTACTACGCCGCGATGTCGGACGCGCTCGCCTCGCTCGACGAGGGCCACACGAGCCTCGCGGGATCGGCCGAGGTGCCGTTCGGGAGCACGATCCCGCCGGTCGCGATCGTCGAGGCGAAAGGCGCCGCCGTGGTCGCGGGCGTCGCGCCGGGCATCGAGGGAGGCGGCCTCCTGCCGGGCGACCTCGTGCTCGCGGTGGAGGGGGTTCCGGGGGAGGAGGCGCTCGCGCGGCGCATCGCGGTGACGCCGGGATCCACCGCGCACGGGCGGCGGGCGCGCGCGGTCGCGAACCTCCTCGCGGGCCCCACGCGCGAGCCGGCGCGGGTGAAGGTGCTCGGGATGGACGGCCGCGAGCGCGTCTGCTTCCCGCTCCGCTTCCTGCTCGACGACGAGGGGATGGACCGCTTCCGGTTCGGCTTCCTGCAGGAGAGCGTGACGGCCGTGCCGGTCAACGCGACGACCGCGTACATCGCGCTCCCCGACTTCAGCCCCGAGCGCCAGCGCGACCTCGAGGAGGCGCTCTCGGCGATCGGCATCACGCGCACGATCATCCTCGACCTGCGAGGGAACCCCGGCGGCCGGATCCGCACGCTGCAGAAGGTCGCGGGCCTCTTCCTCGACCGCCCCGAGGACCTCCTCACTCTCGCCGAGGACGACCGCTCCGAGATGCTCCGCGCGATCCCGTCCGAAGTGCGATTCCGCGGAAGACTCCGCATCCTCGTGGACGGTCGCACAGGGAGCGCAGCCGAGCTCCTCGCGGCCGCGATGCAGGATCTCGGCAGGGCGAAGGTGTACGGGGCCCCCACCGCGGGCTCCACGCGGTCCCGGCTCTCCCGGGCCCTGCCGGGGGGCGTACAGCTCCACTACGCGGGCCGGACCGAGTTCCGGCGACGCGACGGGAGCCCGATCGAGGGGATCGGTGTGGCACCCGACGTGCATTTCGAAAGCACCCGCGAGCAGCTTGCCCGCGGGGCGTACGGGGACCCGTTCCTCGATCCGCTGGTGCGGCTGGCCGCCGAGTAGGGGCCGGCGCGTCGGCGGAATTGACCGGGGAGCCGGCCTCCATTAGCCTTTGGCCGATCTTTGGCCGGTCGCTTGAGGATCCAGCAGGAGACTTCATGAAGATCACCGAAATCCCTTGCACGGGCTACGAGAAGGTCGTCCGTTGCGAGGATCCGAAGAGCGGCCTCAGGGCCATCATCTCGGTCCACGACACGACCCTCGGCCCGGCGCTGGGCGGGCTCCGGATGTGGCCCTACCTCTCCGAGCAGGAGGCGATGACCGACGTCAACCGCCTCTCCCAGGGGATGACCTACAAGTCGGCCGTGGCGGAGACCGGCCTCGGCGGCGGCAAGGCCGTCATCATCGGCAATCCGAAGACGGACAAGTCCGAGGCGCTCTTCCGCGCGATGGGCAAGTTCGTGGAGAGCCTCAAGGGCCTCTACACCACCGCCGAGGACGTGGGCACGAACGTCCAGGACATGGTGACCGTCCGCCAGGAGACGAAGCACGTGACCGGCCTCCCGCGCGAGATGGGATCGAGCGGCGACCCCTCCCCCTTCACCGCGATCGGCGTCTTCCTGGGCATCAAGGCGTGCGTCGAGAAGACCGGCGGGAAGGACCTGAAGGGCGTCCGCATCGCGGTCCAGGGCTGCGGCAACGTCGCCCGCTATCTCTGCGAGCACCTCGCGAAGGCGGGCGCGAAGCTCTTCGTCACCGACATCGTCGCCGAGAAGGCGAAGATGATGGTCGACAAGCACGGCGCGAAGCTCGTGAAGCCGGAGGAGATCTACGACCTCGAGTGCGACGTCTTCGCGCCCTGCGCGCTCGGCGCCGTGATCAACGACGACACGATCCCGCGCCTCAAGTGCAGGATCGTCGCCGGCGGCGCGAACAACGTGCTCCTCTCCGAGCAGCACGGCGACCGCCTCCGCGAGCGCGGGATCGTCTACGCGCCCGACTTCGTGATCAACGCGGGCGGCATCATCAACGTGTCGGTCGAGCTCGAGCCGGGCGGCTACAACGAGCAGCGCGCGCTCCAGAAGGTGAACAACATCTACAACGCCGTCCGCGACATCCTCGTGACGGCCGACCGCGAGAAGATCGCCAGCAACCGCGCCGCGATCCTCCTCGCCGAGAGGAAGATCGCGGAGGGTCGCAAGAGGAAGACGGCCAAGGCGCGCTAGCGGGGAAGAGGGGGGGCGCGGGGGGGTGCGCACTTTCCTCCTCGTCGCCGCCATCGCGTTCGCCTTCGCTCTCGGCCTCCTCTTCGTCTTCCGCCACCCCATCCGCCGGAGCCTCCGGGGCCCGCCTGCCCGCGTCGAGGCCCCTGCGGTCCCCCCGGCCCCCCCCGCTTCCGATGCCGGAGACCTGCCGGACGTGGCGCGCCGCGCCCGGGCGCTCCAGCACGCGCCGGAGGTCCAGCGGCTCCTCCACGACTTCGTGAGCGACTGCGCGCGACGAGGCCCCGCCGCGGTCGCCGAGATCCGCGCGCGGCTCTCGAACGAG
>JAKLKT010000506.1 GCA_023150495.1 Planctomycetota bacterium | reverse complement strand
GTGGGAAGGGAGGATCCATGCGACGCCTGTCCCTTTTGCTGCTGCCCCTCGCGCTGTCGTGCGAGACGGTCGACGACCGGGTCGACAAGGACGACCCGAACGCGGAGATCACGATCAAGCCGGACGAGATCGAGCCGATGGCCAACTTCGTCCTCGAGACGAACCGCCTCCTCGTGGCCGACTTCGTGAAGGTCCAGTGCTCCGCCCAGTTCTTCGAGCAGCAGATGGGCTACACGCGCGATCCGGACCTCGTCCTCCGCACCCCGGTGGAGGTCCTGCCGGACGGCTCGCGGGTCGTGACGCTCAAGAGCATCCACGGCCAGGAGACCAACGTCAACCCCGACACGCTCCCGCGGCTGAAGTTCGGCAGCAGCGGCCTCGAGGTCCGGGCCTACCGGGAGATGCGCATCTACCTGAAGCAGCCGCGCGACCGGGACAAGCCGCTCTTCCTCACCGTCCAGGCGAAGAGCGACGCGACCGACGCGAAGCTCTGGGTGAGCGGCCGGCTCCAGATGGAGAAGCCGAGCATCCTGATCGAGTCGGCGCTCCTCTGGTCGAAAGAGAAGGAGCGCTACATCCACAAGTCCGCGGTGGACTGAGCGGTCCGGTCGCACGCGGCGGAGCCGCCGAGCGCGGCTCCGCGGCCTCCTCCCCCCCGCGCCCCCCCCTCCTTCCCTTGCGGGTGGCCTCCCGCCGCGGTAGGTTCGTCCGCTTCATGAACGTCCACGAGTACCAGGCGAAAGGGCTCTTCCGGGACTTCGGGATCCCGGTGCCGCAGGGACATCTCTGCCGGACCGTCGAGGACGTGCGGCGCGCGTACGCGGCGCTCGGCGGCGGCACGGTGGTCGTCAAGGCGCAGATCCACGCCGGCGGCCGCGGCAAGGCGGGCGGCGTGAAGATCGCCCGCTCCGCCGACGAGGCCGCCTCCCACGCGAAGGCGCTCCTCGGCAAGGCTCTCGTCACCCACCAGACCGGCCCCGAGGGCCGCGTGGTGACGAAGCTCCTCGTCGAGGAGGGGCTTGCGATCCGGAAGGAGTTCTACGCGGCGCTCGCCGTGGACCGCCGGCGCGGCGGCCCGGTGATGATCGCGAGCGCCGAGGGCGGCGTCGAGATCGAGAGCGTGCCGCAGGAGAAGCTCCTGAAGGAGCCCGTGGACGTGCACGAGGGCCTGCGTGCGTTCCAGGCCCGCGCGATCGCGTACGGCCTGGGCCTCGCGGGCGACTCCGCGAAGCAGGGCGCGGAGGTCCTCCGGAACCTCGCGCGGCTCTTCGTCGAGAAGGACTGCTCGCTCGCGGAGATCAACCCGCTCGTGCTGCTCCAGGACGGGCGCGTGCTCGCGCTCGACGCGAAAGTCAACTTCGACGACAACGCGCTCTTCCGCCACCCGGACGCCGCGGCGCTGCGCGACCCGGAGGAGGAGGATCCCGCCGAGGCGCGCGCGAAGGAGTGGGACCTCTCCTACGTGAGCCTCGACGGCACGATCGGCTGCATGGTGAACGGCGCGGGCCTCGCGATGGCGACGATGGACATCATCCAGCACGCGGGCGGGAAGCCGGCCAACTTCCTCGACGTCGGCGGCGGCGCGTCGAAGGAGCGCGTGACCGCGGCGTTCAAGATCATCCTCGCGGACGAGGCGGTGCGCGCGATCCTCGTGAACATCTTCGGCGGGATCGTCAAGTGCGACCTGATCGCGGAGGGGATCCTCGAGGCGGTGAAGGAGGTGCACCTGAAGGTGCCGCTCGTCGTCCGCCTCGAGGGGACCAACGTCGAGCGGGGCCGGCAGCTCCTCAAGGAGTCCGGGCTGAAGGTCGTCGCCGCGACGGACATGGCGGACGCGGCCAAGAGGGTGGTGGAGGCGGCGCGATGAGCATCCTCGTGGGGAAGGAGACGAAGGTGCTCGTGCAGGGCCTCGGCTCGGCGGGCAAGTTCCATGCGGCGCAGTGCCGCGAGTACGGCACGAAGATCGTCGCCGGCGTGAAGCCGGGCGAGGGCGGCACGTCGTGGGAGGGCGTCCCGATCTTCCATACGGTCCGCGACGCCCGGAAGGCGACCGGCGCCGACTGCTCGCTGATCTTCGTCCCCGCGCCCTTCTGCGCCGACGCGATCTGCGAGGCCGCGTACGCGGGGATCCCGCTGATCGTGACGATCACGGAGGGGATCCCGACGCTCGACATGGTCCGCGTGCGCGCGGCGCTCGAGGAGACGGGCGTGCGGATGATCGGGCCGAACTGCCCGGGCATCATCACCCCGGGCGCCTGCAAGATCGGCATCATGCCGGGCTACATCCACAAGACGGGCGATGTCGGCGTGATCTCCCGGTCGGGCACCCTCACCTACGAGGCGGTCTGGCAGCTCTCCGCGAAGGGGATCGGGCAGTCGACGTGCATCGGCATCGGGGGAGACCCGGTCCAGGGAACGAACTTCGTGGATTGCCTCGAGCTCTTCGCGAAGGACCCGGCCACGAAGGGGATCGTGCTCATCGGCGAGATCGGCGGGAGCGCGGAGGAGCAGGCGGCCGACTGGATCAAGGCCAACCTCAAGGGCAAGCCGGTCGTGAGCTTCATCGCGGGCGCGACGGCGCCGCCGGGCAAGCGCATGGGTCACGCGGGCGCGATCATCGCGGGCGGCTCGGGCAAGGCCGAGGACAAGAAGAAGGCGCTCAAGGCCGCCGGCGCGACCGTCGTCGAATCCCCGGCCGACCTCGGCGCGGCGATGGCGAAAGCCCTCGGCCGCGCATGACGGGGCTGCGCGCGGTCGGGCCCCTTGCCGCCGCGCTGGCCATCGCCCTCGTCGCCTGGCTCGTCGCCGCACGCGACGAGGGCCGCACG
>JAKLKT010000505.1 GCA_023150495.1 Planctomycetota bacterium | reverse complement strand
GAGGTCCGCGGCGAGGCGGCGGCCTCGCTCGCGCAGGTCCGCCCGGACGTCGCGCTCCTCGACGCGCGCGACGGAGGCCTCGGCCTCGCGGACGTGCGCGGCGGCGGCGTACGCGACGGCGAGGAGGCCTACGCCGAGGCAGAGGAGGAGCAGGACGCGAGGGAGCCGCACCCTCGCTGGATTCTAGGCCTCGTGCGGGTCCGGCCTGCAACGAAACCGTACCGTTCCCGGGTGCGCCGCGACGCGGAGGCCCCTCCCCCGCACCCCCTCCCGTCGCGAAAAGAAAAGGGGGCGACCCCGCAGGGCCGCCCCCCCCACCTCCACTGCCGGCCGGCTAGTTCCCTTCCGTTCCCTCTTCCGGCGCCTCGGGCGCCGCTTCCACGTCGGCCGTTCCCAGACTGCTCTTCACGAGGACCTGCCCTTCGCCCTTCACGATCCTCGGCGCTCCGTTGCCGATGATCGCGCCACGGACGATCATGGTCCCGGTGAGGTCCACGGCGACGACGCGCTGGAGCGCGAGGTCGAAGTAGACGTCGCCGGCGAGCGTGACCTTCGTGTAGAGGTTCTTGTCGCGCATCCCCTCGAGGGTCCAGTCGACGTAGAGCTTCGCGTGCTTGCCGCCGTTCCTCTCCGCGATCTCCTCGAAGCGCACGCGCATGGACGCGCGCGTGCCGCAGTTCAGGTAGGCGGCGAGCGCCCGCGACAGCGCGCCCGCATCGGCCTCCCACGTGGCGCCGGGAAGCACGGGATCCTCGGGGAAGATGTCGCGCCAGTCGATCTCCATGCCCGCGGTCCGGCGCACGATGGGCTCGATCGTGCCCTTGCCGCCGGTCTTCAGCTCGCGCCGGTGGCCGCGCTCGGTGATCGCGACCTTCTGGCCCTGGAGCGGGCTCTTGCGGACGTCCGGCCTCGCGTCGTCCGCGCCGCGCGCCTTCGTGTAGAGCTTCAGGTAGGTGCGCTCGATCTCGAGGACGCCATGCGTCTCGGAGCGCTGCACGACGTCGATGAACCGCTCCGTGCGCTCGACGGTCTCGGTCTCCTCGCTCTCCTTCTGCCCCTCGCGGGTCTTCATCGTGAGCGTGTAGGAGACCGAATTCGAGCCGGTGAGGCGCTGGCCGCGACGGATCTGCGTCTCGAGGAGGATCCCCTTCGGTCCCTCGGGCGGCAGGGGCTTCTCGACCTGCACGTCCTGCGCGGACGCGAGGGAGAGGACGAGGGCGAGCGCGAGGAGGGGGCGCGACATCTCGACTTCCCCTATCGACCTCCCGCCCACGGCAGTTGAGCGACGTAACCCGTTGATTTCGAAGGACTTGTACCGGACCGGCGGCCCGGGAGGCCGCTTTTTCGGGGGCGTGGCGGGCCTTCATCTCGGTTAGCATCGGCCGCCGGATGAAGGATCGCGCCCTCTGCCCCGCCTGCGGACGCAAGTATTCCGTCCCCGAGGAGGAGCTCCGCCGGCGCGAGGGGCTCCGGTTCCGGGGGACCTGCCGCGGCTGCGGGGCCGCGTTCCGCGTCTACTGGGACGGCGCGGAGCTCCGCACGGAGGCGGACGCGGGCGAGGAGACGGAGACCCTGGGCGAGCGCGACGTCGTGCCCAAGGGGGCCAAGGTCGGCAAGTACGAGGTGGAGGAGGCGCTCGCCTCGGGCGGCTCGTCGACCGTCTACCGCACGTTCGACCCGGGGGCGAACCGCCAGGTGGCGCTCAAGGTGCTCCACCGCCCGGCGCACGGCGACGACGCGCTCCGGTTCCGGCGCGAGGTGGAGGTGCAAGGCAACCTCAAGCACCCGAACCTGATGCCCATCTTCGACCACGGCACGATCGACGGGAAGCCCTACTACACGATGGAGCTCCTGCACCGGCCGATGACGCTCGAGACCATCGTCTCGCTCTACCGGTCGGGGCGCCTGCCGCCGAGCCTCCGGAAGCTCAACTCCTTCCGCGCGCTCGTCCACCAGGTGCTGATCCCGGTCTCGCGCGCGATCGGCTTCGCGAACCGGAACGGCGTGATCCACCGCGACCTGAAGCCGAGCAACGTGATCCTCGACGCGACGACGCTGCGCGTCTACGTCATCGACTTCGGGATCTGCCACCTGTTCCGCACGCCCGGCAGCCGGCTGTTCCTCCGCGCGGGCGAGACGCCCGAGTCCCAAGGGGACCTTCAGCGCGCGATGGGCACGGCGCGCTGCATGCCTCCGGAGCAGGCGAGGGGCGAGGTGTCCCCGCAGGGCGACGTATGGGCGCTCGGCGCGCTCCTCCGGTACGTCGCGACCGGCGACTTCCCGGTCGCGCCCGCGCTCGACTTCGACCGCGTGAGCCTCGAGAAGCGGATCCGGAACATCGCCCGGATCGCCGCCTCGTGCCGCGAGGCGGGCGACGAGACGGAGGCTTCGTTCTACGAGTCGCGCCTCGAGGAGCTGCGCGCCGGCGAGAGCCGGACGATCAAGGACCTGCTCCGCGACTCGCAGCAGGGAAACTACGTCGCGCTCCCGGACGACCTCGACGGGGCGGTCAAGGCGGTCGTCGACAGGGCCATGGCGGCCGAGCCGCGGGCGCGCTACGCGACGGCCGAGGACTTCGCCGCCGAGCTTCAGAGCTGGCTCGACGGCCGTCCCGTCCGCGCGTACGCCGCGCGGCTCGGTGCCGCGCGGGCGACCTTCTACAAGGCGCGCCTGTTCGCGCTCCGCAACCGGACCGCCGTCGTCGCCGCGGCCGTCGCTGCGGCGCTGGTCGCGATCGGCGCGGGCGCCTACCTCCTCCGCGCCGCCTCGCACGAGGAGGCCCTGGTGAAGAGCCTCCTCGCGGAGGCCCGGGCGTCGCCGGATCCCTCGGT
>JAKLKT010000504.1 GCA_023150495.1 Planctomycetota bacterium | reverse complement strand
GAGGACGTCCGCCCCCACTGGCGCTAGCGGTACGGAGCCAGGCTCCGACCCGCTAGTATTCTCCCCGCTCGGGAGGCGGGGAATCACCGGATGTTAGTGGATCGGAGCCTGGCTCCGTACAGGTTGGTATCTGGCGGCTTGCGGGTTAGCCTCTTGGCCATGTCGAAGTCGCTCCTGCTTGGCATCCTCGTCGGCATCGCGGCGGGCGTCGGCGCCACGCTCTACTGGAAGAGCCTCCAGTCGCCCCACATCCACGAGGAGCCGCCTCCCCCCGTGTCCGGCGGGCCCGCCCCCGCGATGCCCCCGAACCCGCACGGCGCCGGCGCGGCCCACGGCGCGCCCCAGGGCGGCCCGCACGGCGGAGACGGCCACGAGGCGAGCTTCGCGAAGGTCCACTTCATGCGGAAGTTCGTCGCGGCGCTCACGGAGGCGCCGAAAAACCTCATGCCGACGCCCGGCTACCAGCCGCTGCTCAGGAAAGGGGCGGAGATGCTCCGGTGCTCGGACTGCCACACCGACCCGAGCCTCAACATGGAGGCGATGATCGCGAACGACCCCGGCGACGAGGCGGTCCAGCCCTTCCGCATGAGGCGCCGCGGCTTCATGGTCCCGCTCATGGAGAAGTGGGTCGCGCGGCTCAACAAGCAGCACGGGGACCGCCTCGCGAAGGAGGTCACCTGCCTCGACTGCCACGCGCAGGACCCGCGCGACGACGAGGCGCGGAACGCCATGATGCCGCCGCTCATGATCCGCTTCGTGAAGGCGCTCAAGGAGCCGCCGCAGAACAGCGACCCGGCGAAGGGGTGGAAGCCGCTCCTCAAGGACCCCGCGGTGCAGTCGATGCTCTGCGCGAGCTGCCACGGCCAGATCGGCGTCGCGATGCAGGCGAATCTCGCCGCGCTCGACGGGCCTGTCCCGCCCGAGGCCAAGGAGAACCGGGAGTTCATGATCCGGCTGATGGAGCGCTGGGTCCGGGAGCTGAACAAGAGGGCGAAGGACCTGCTCGTGAAGGCGGTCGCCTGCACCGACTGCCACGAGGACGACCCGCGGAAGTAGCCCGCCCGCGGCCGCGCCGCCCAGGCGAGGCGGCGGCCCCCCGGCCCCCCCGCTTCGGGAGCACTGCGCGTTGGCATGCGTACGCGCGCGCGATACGATTCCTCCGTTGCGCCGCCTTCCGCCGCTCCTTCTCGTCGCCGTCCCCCTACTCGCCCAGGAGTTCGGGGGCGATTCCGAGAAGCCGGAGACCGACGCGGTCGTCATCGAGCAGAAGCTCAAGTCGCTCCTCGAGGAGTACGAGGCGATCGCGCGCAACCAGGATCTCGTGCAGGCGCGCCGGCGCCGCGAGCTGGCGAAGCGCCTCGGGCTCCTGCCGCATCCCGATTCCGTGAAGGCGCTCCTCAGGATGGTCGAGGACGACGCGGACCTCCGCACCAGGATCGTCGCCATGTACTCGCTCGCGCGCGTCGGCGACCTGAAGGCGGTCAAGCGGATGTACAAGAAGGTGAAGGAGGAGTCGACCGCGCGCGACTCGGTCCTCGCCGACTACCTCGGCCCCGCGCTCACGCGCGCGACCGATCCCGCCGTGGGGCCCTGGCTCGTCGAGGACGTGCTCCCCTCGTCGAACAAGCTCCTCCGGCTGAGCGCCGTCGAGGCGCTCGGGAAGCTGCGCACGCCCGAGGCCGCGGCGCCGCTCCTCCACCTCCTGGAGAAGGAGCGGAGAAAGGCGCAGCCCGACCCCCACCTCGTCCACGAGCTGATCCGCGCGCTCGGGCAGATCGGCGGCGACGGGCCGAGCGCCGCCGTCCTCGCCGCGGCGGCGGACGCGGACTGGCGGTACCGGCTCGCCGCGGCGGAGGTCGTCCTCTGCCACGGGAAGGGCGACCGGGGCCTCGACGCGATGCGCAAGCTGCTCAAGGACGAGACGCCGATCGTGCGGGAGACCGCCGCCATCGCCGCGGGCCGGGAGAAGGCGGAGCCGCTCTTCGACGAGCTCGTCCTCCTCATGCGCGAGGGGAACCTGCGCGCGAAGAGGGCGGCGTACGAGGCGATGGCCGCGATCAGCGGGCAGGACTTCGGCTACGCGCCCGACATCTGGGCCAAGTGGTGGCAGGAGAAGAAGAAGGGGAACGTGGGGGCTTCGGGGGAGCTGAAGGACCGCGCCGGCATCACGGTCGCGACCTACTACGACTTCAAGATCTTCTCCGACCGCATCCTCTTCATCGTCGACGTGTCGGGCTCCATGGAGTGGCCCGAGAGCAGGGCGGGCGACCCCAACCGGATCGCGGTCGCGAAGCGCGAGCTCATCAAGGTGATCAAGGCGCTCGACGAGAAGACGCTCTTCAACCTCGCGACCTTCGCGGGCCACGTCAACACGTGGAAGAAGGACGGCGAGATCCCCGCGACCGAGGCGAACAAGAAGGAGGCGCTCGCGTGGATCGAGGGCGCGCTCCTGCCGCGCGGCGCGACGAACACCTACGGGGCGCTGATCGAGGGGTTCGAGCGGAACCCGCTCGTGGACACGGTCTACTTCCTCTCGGACGGCATCCCCTCGACCGGCAAGTACGAGGTGCCGGAGGAGATCCTCATCAAGCTCCGCTACGCGAACCGCTTCCGCCGCGTGATCGTCAACACGATCGCGCTCGCGATCGGGAAGCCCGCGATCGAGAAGGCGGAGAAGTACGAGGATCCGGAGGAGATGGCCGCCTTCATGCGGCTGCTCGCCGAGTGGAACGGCGGCACCTGCGTCGACATCCGCAAGCCCTACCTCGACCTGAAATAGCGTCCCTCCTTGCAAGAACCCGCGGGCGTGCGGGAACCTGTACTGCGGATGGAC
>JAKLKT010000503.1 GCA_023150495.1 Planctomycetota bacterium | reverse complement strand
GCATGAAGCAGAAGCTCGGCCTCGTCTGCACGCTGATCCACGAGCCCGAGCTCGTGATCCTCGACGAGCCGACGACCGGCGTCGACCCCGTCTCCCGCCGCGACTTCTGGGCGATCCTGTCGCGGCTCCTGCGCGAGCGGCACGCGACCGCGATCGTCTCGACCGCCTACATGGACGAGGCGTCGCGCTTCCACCGCCTCTCGCTCGTCTACGACGGCAGGGAGGTCGCGTCGGGCGACCCGGAGCGGATCCGGGAGCGGAGGCCCGGCAGCCTCGTCGTCATCGAGACGGACCGGCAGGCCGAGGCGGTCGCGCGCCTCCGCCCCCGCTTTCCGCAGGTCGACCCGCAGGGCGCGACCGTACGCCTCTTCGCGGAGGGGCTCCTGCCCGCGGAGGCGAGCGCCGCCGCCGCCGCCGCGCTCGAGGGGCTGGGGGCGACGGTCGCGGACGCGGGCGAGGCGGATCTCGAGGACGTCTTCGTGTCGCTCCTCCGCGAGGGCGCCAAGGCCCCCCCCGCGGCCCCCGCGCCCCCTCCCGCCCCCCCCGCGCGCGAGACGCGCGCCGCGATCGAGGCGATCGACCTCACGCGCGACTTCGGCACGTTCCGCGCCGTCGACCACGTCTCCTTCTCCGTCCCGCCGGGCGAGATCTTCGGGCTCCTCGGCGCGAACGGCGCGGGCAAGACGACCGTGATCAAGATGCTCACGGGGATCCTGCCGCCGACCGGCGGCCGCGGCCAGGTCGCGGGCGCCGACATGCGGCATGCGATGGGCGCGATCAAGCGGCGCATCGGCTACGTCTCGCAGGCCTTCTCGCTCTACCAGGACCTGAGCGTCGTCGAGAACCTGCGCCTCTTCGCCGCGATCTACGGCCTCTCGCGCGGCGAGGCGCGGGATCGCGAGTCCTGGGCGCTCGATCTCGGGGGGCTCCGGGGGCACGAGCGGGACCTCGCGGGCAGCCTGCCGATGGGGCTGCGGCAGCGGCTCGCGCTCGGCTGCGCGCTCGTCCACGGCCCCGAGGTGCTCTTCCTCGACGAGCCGACGTCGGGCGTCGACCCGATCGGGCGCCGCCGCTTCTGGGAGCTGCTCTTCCGCCTCTCGCGGGAGCAGCGCGTCGCGATCCTCGTGACCACGCACTACATGAGCGAGGCGGAGCAGTGCGACCGGCTCGCGCTGCTCTTCGCGGGCCGCCTCGTCGCCGACGCGACGCCGAAGGCGCTGAAGCGCGAGGTCGAGGAGACGGAGGGGCTGCCGGTCGAGATGCACGTGGACAGGCCGCTCGACGCGCTCGAGGCGCTGGCCGCGCGCGGGTTCCCCGAGGCGGCGCTCTTCGGCCCGCACGTGCGCGTGCTCTCGAAGGATCCCCTTGGCGACATGGAGCGGCTGCCGCGGCTCCTCGGCGAGGCGGGCGTGACGGTCCACCTCGCCGAGCGGAGGTCGCTCTCGATGGAGGACGTCTTCGTCCACCGCGTGCGCGCCCTCGAGATGGGGGAAGGGCGCCGGGGGGAAGGGGCATGAACGCGCGCCGCGTGCTCGCCGTCGCATGGAAGGAGGGCCGGGAGATCTGGCGCGACCGGCTCTACTTCGGCCTCGCGTTCACGCTGCCCGTGATCCTCATGATCGTCTACTGCTACGGGCTCGTGCAGGACGTCGAGAACGCGCCGTTCGCGATCCTCGACCAGGACCGCTCGACGCTCTCGCGCGACTACGCGCGCCGCTTCCTCGAGTCGCGGTACTTCGACTTCAAGGGGCACGTCGCGGACGCCCGCGAGGCGGAGCGGCTCCTCGTGGACGCGCGCGTGCGGATGGTGCTCGTCGTGCCGCCGGGGTTCGAGCGCGACCTGCGCGAGGGGCGCGGGGTCTCCGTGCAGACGATCTTCGACGGCACGAACACGACGCCGATCCGCACGCTGCGGGGCTACGTGGCGTCGATCCACGCGGCGATGGGCGCCGAGCTCAGGGCCGACCGGCTCGCGCGCACCCGCGGGCTTCCGCCGGAGCGCGCGGAGGTGCTCCTCCAGCCGGTGCGCGTCGAGACGCGCTACCTCTACAACCGCGAGGTGCGGGCGCTCTGGGCGATCGCGCCCAGCATGATCATGTTCATCCTGATGATGACGTCGCCGCTCCTCACGGCGCTCTCGATCGTGCGCGAGAAGGAGACGGGCGCCATCTACAACATCTACTCCGCGACGATCACGCGTGCGGAGTACCTGCTCGGCAAGCTCCTGCCGAACGCGGTCGTGAGCTTCCTCAACATCCTCGTGCTCTTCGTGCTCGCGACGCAGTGGTTCGGGGCGCCGTTCGAGGGGTCGTTCGGCCTCTTCGCGGCGGCCTCCCTCGGCTTCGTCCTCTGCACCGGTTGCCTCGGGCTCCTCGTGTCGCTGCTCGCGAAGTCGCAGCAGGCCGCGCTCATGATCTCGGTCATCTGCGGCGTCGTCGTCGCGCTCAACTTCTCGGGGATGACGACGCCGCCGCAGGCGATGCCGCCCTCCCTCTACGCGACGGCGCAGCTCTTCCCGGCGATGTCCTTCCGGAACGTCGTGCTCGGGACCTTCCTCAAGGGGCTCGACATGAGGCTCCTGTGGCGGGACGCGGCCTACTTCGCGCTCTACGCGGCGCTCGCGTTCGCGCTCTGCGCGGCGCTCTTCCGCAAGAGGACGAAGGCGTGAGCCCCCCCGAGATCCCCCCCCGGAGCCCCCCCCGCTTCCTCGGCCTCTCGCGCCGGCTGTGGCAGATCCGGGTCCTGACCGCGAAGGAGCTGCGCCAGCTCGTGCGCGACCGCGCGCTCCTCATCTTCATCGTCTACAGCTTCACGCTGCACATGTTCGTGGCGGCGGG
>JAKLKT010000502.1 GCA_023150495.1 Planctomycetota bacterium | reverse complement strand
TCTTCACGTCTCCCGCCTTCGGGCTCATCAGGGAGACGGACCCGGCCGACTGGCTCCCGATGGAGACGCTCGACACGTTCCAGTTCGAGGGGACGAAGGTCTACGCCGTGCCCGACTTCGCCTGCCGCCACCGCGGCGAGGTGATCCTCCTCGACTGGAAGACGGGGCAGCCCGACGAGCGCAACGCGGACCAGGTGGTCCTCTACGCGCTCTTCGCGGCCGCGCGATGGGGGGCCGATCCCGACCGCGTGCGCGGCGCGCCGGTCTACCTCCTCAACGGCGGCGAGTTCGCGCCGCGCGCCGTGACGCCCGACGACCGCGCGCGCGTCGCCGAGATGGTCCGCCGCTCGATCGCCGCGATGCGCGGGCGGCTGAAGGACCCCGTCACCAATGCCGCCGAGCGCCCCAGCTTCGAGCCTGCGCCCGGCCACGCCTGCCGCTCCTGCAACTTCCGAGGCGTCTGCGCCCACGCCCGATGAGGGCGGCGCTCCTCCTCCTTCTCGTCGCGGGCGACGTGCCCGAGGGGAAGTACAGGCCGCCGGCGAAGCCGGAGATCGTGAAGGGCTGGGAGAAGGACTACCGCGAGAAGCGGCCGCTCGTCCCCCCTCCCCCGCGCCCCCTCCCCTCCGCCGCGGAGGCCCTGGACTTCTCCGGGCGCTACCGCTTCGGCTCCTACGATTTCGACGTCGAGATCCTCCAGCAGGGCGACCAGATCGTGCTGACGGCGGGCGGCGTCGACCGGCAGGACATCGGCGGCGCGTTCGACACGATCGGGATCGGCCGCGTCGAGGGCGACCGCCTGCGGGCGCGCTGGTGGTGCTTCGACCTCTCGCGCAACTACGCGAACAACGGCGGCGCCGAGATCTGGTTCGAGGACGGCCGGCTCCGGGCGCGCTACTACCACGACGCGGACGAGGCGATCGAGGAGGGCTACGGGGTCCGCCTCGGCACGCGCGAGGGCGAGAAGCTGCACTACCGGATCCGGGTGCCGAAGCAGGTGAAGGCGGGGCGCACGGAGATCACGGGCACGGTCGCGGGACTCGGCGGCGAGGCGATCCCCGACGCGCTCGTGATGATCCGCAACCGGCCCGCGGGCGCCGTGCGCACGGACGCGCTCGGGCGGTTCCGGCTCCCGGTCCAGCGGATCCCGTACGTTCTTATGGTGGCCGCGGCGGCGCGCGGCTACAGGAACCAGGTGCAGGCGATCCTCCTCCACGAGCTCCGCGAGCTGCGCTTCGTGCTCGAGCCGTCGCCCTACTCGGACGACCCGCGCTACGAGTTCATCGACCCGACGCCGTCGAAGGGCGCGGAGATCTGGAACTGCGGCAACTGCCACAAGAACTCCTACGCGGAGTGGTCGAAGTCGCGCCACGCGGTCGCGGCGTCGAGCGAGGTGCTGCGCGCGGTGTACGAGAGGGACTTCCTCCCCGCGCTCTTGAACGGGGGGGCTCCGGGGGACGAGGGGCTCTGCGCCTCATGCCACGCTCCGCAGGCGGCGCTCGACGGCAAGGTCGCGCGGATCGGCGAGATCGAGGGCGTCGCGCTCCGCGGGAACCACTGCGACCTCTGCCACAAGACGCACCACGTGGACCGGATCGACGCGCCGGGGGTGAACGGCTCGCTCGCGCTCGGGAGACCCTCGCCGGACGACGCGCGGGTGCCCGGGCGCGTGAAGCGCGTCTACGGGGCGCTGCCGGACTCCGACTACCTCTTCATGGGTGCCGTCTGGAACCCGCTCTTCACGACGAGCGCGCTGTGCGCCGGGTGCCACGAGTACAGGACGCCGGCGGGGATCCCCGCGCTCTCGACCTACACGGAGTGGCGTGCGTGGGCGGCGGGGCGCGCGAAGGCGGAGAGCTGCCAGACCTGTCACATGCCCGCGGGCGTGTCGATGGAGGGCGGGAAGCCCGCCAACCGCATCTGCGTGAACGCGCTGCGACGGCCGGCCGAGACGATCCACGACCACTCGTTCCTCGGCCGCGAGCTTCTGCCGACCGCCGTCGAGCTCACGGCGACGGCGACGCGGGGCGAGCGCCTCGTGGTCGAGGCGCGGATCTCGGTGACGGGCACCGGCCACAAGGTGCCGACCGGATCGGCGGACAAGCACCTCCTGCTCGTCGTCGCCGCGCGGGACGCGGAGGGGCGGCCCTTGAAGCTCGTCGACGGCGGCCGCGTGCCGGATCACGCGGGGGGCTCCGGGGATCCGCTCGCCCTCGGCGCCGGGGAATACGCGCGACGGCTCGAGGCGCACGACTTCGCCGGCGTCGCCGGCCGGGAGTTCGCGCAGGTGCTCGCGTCGGCGTCGGGCGAGACGCACGTCCCCTTCTGGCGGGCGGCGAAGGTGCTCGCGGACACGCGCCTTGCGCCCGCCTCGGAAACGGTCGAGCGGTTCTCGTTCGTGCCTCCCGAGGGCGCGGCGAAGGTGACGGTCGAGCTGTGGCACCGGCTCCGGTTCAAGAGCCACGACGTCGCGAAGGACGCGAAGGGCCCGGGCGTGCGGCCGCTGGATGAGCTGGTCGCGCGCGTGGACGTGCCGTAGCCGCTCGCGGCGGCCGGGCCGGGAGCGCGTTGCTGTCGCGCGAACGGACCTGCGTCGTCCCCGAAGAACGGCCCGACTCCCGGCGACCGGGACATGCGCCCCAGGGACACGGTCCCCCGTCGGTGGGCCGCCGTGTCGGCGGCCCCTGTCGGTCATGACGTGGCTTGCTCAGGCGCCTCCCTTCTCCCCTTGCGATGGCGCGGCATGGCGCGTGAGCCGGCCGCGCGGGCGGCGAACATCTGGCGCCTGCCAGCTCCCCGCGGGCGGCCGGGCGCTCCGGCCTCCCGCGGCGCGCGGGGCG
>JAKLKT010000501.1 GCA_023150495.1 Planctomycetota bacterium | reverse complement strand
ACGAGGTTCGCATCGCCATGGGTGGCGCGAAGCTCGCGGAGCAGGTCGGCCCTCTCCTTCCCCGGGTCGTACCGGTACGTCGTCGAGGAGCACGCCGCGAGCGCGAGCGCGAGGAGCCACCGCATGGCCCCGAGGATACCGCTCACGCGAGCACGTGGCGGTACTTCTGGTAGAGGAACGACACCGCGACGAGGATCGCGCCGAGCACGAGGAACGAGAGGATCTGGTACACGCCTTCGAGGAACGACAGGTCGAACAGGAACACCTTGAGGATCGTCCCGACGAGCACCGCGAGCGCCATCAGGCGCACGGGCCGGTAGCGCCTGAGGAACCCGCCCACGACCATCCCGATCGCGTAGACCGCCCAGATCAGCGAGTACGAGAGCTGCCGCATGTGCTCCTCCGCCCCTTCGAGGTGGAAGCGGTCCGCCGCCTCGAGCGTGAGGAGGAGCATCACGAGCGCGTGGCCGCCGAGGGAGAAGGGGACGGCCACCGGCGGCCCTTCCACGAATCCCGAGAGGCGAAGCAGGGGGGCTCCGGGGGCGGCGCGCCGGTACAGCTCCGCGCCGAGCAGGAGACCCGCCGCGCACACCCCGAGGCCCAGGAACCGCGCGTGCAGGAAGAGCCCCGCCGCCCGGTCCCCGTGAGGCAGCAGCAAGAGCCCCGCGACCGGCGCGAGCCACAGGAGGACGAGCCCGAGCGCGCGGAGATGCGGGCGCAGCCGCGCGAACCCGATCCGGAGCGCGCCGGAGCCGTACGCGGACCAGAGCCCCACCATCGCGCACGGGCCGTTCGTCCACGCCTGCCGCCAGCCGAAGTCGAGGACGTCCGCGCTCAGCGCGGCGAGGATCGTCGCATGGCCGAGGAGCCGTACAAACATCGAGGACGCGTGCGCGCCGGCGAAGAAGCACGCCGCGGCCGCAGCCGCCCCCGCGAAGCAGCGCAGCTCGAGGACGCTCCGCTGCCCCACCATCGCGATGTCGAGAGCGAGGAACTTCGCCGCAGCCCCCGCGACCAGCACGATCCCGAGCGGGCGCAGCGCCGGCGAGCCGCGCGCCACGAGCCCCGTCCCGTAGGCAGAGACGAGGACCGAGAGCCCGTACCACGAGGCCCCCGCGAGGCCCCGCATATCGCCGATCCTCCGCACCGCGCAGAGGTCCACCCACTCCATCGAGAGGCCCGCGAGCAGGAAGAGGTGCGCCGCGCCCCGCGCCGGGGGGAACCGGAACTCGCGCGCCGCCCACGCGAGGCAGAGCGCGACCGCGAGGGTCACGCCGAACCGCGAGTTCGCGAGCGACGTCCCCTGCGTCACGTAGGTGTCGACGAGGCCCCGCACCACGAAATGCACGACCACGAACCCGCCGAACGCGAGCGCCGCGTCCCGCAGCGCCCTCCGCCCTCGCCTCCCCGTGACCGTCGCGACGAGCGTCGCGTAGGCCGCCCAGAGGAGCGTCATCCAGTGCGACGCCTGGTGCTCGTAGGCCCCCCGCGCCCCCGCGTACCCGGGCTCCACGTAGACGCGCATCGCCTGCGCGAGCTCGAGCGACAGGAGGACCGCGGGCAGCGACAGCGCGGCGATCCAGAGCACGGTCGCGGCGAGATGCTCCGCGTCGGGGACCTTCCCCTCGCGCTCGCGCCGGAGCGAGAGCCGGCACCCGAAGGCGAGCACCGCCGCGACGATCGCGTAGGCGAGCGCGCGCCCGTTCCAGAAGGGCACGTACGGGATGACGTCGGCGAGCGTTCGCGGCGTGTCGTAGGCGAGGAGCCGCGCCGCCGCGAGGGCGTAGCCGGCGTAGGCGAAACCCCGCGCGTGCCCCCGGGCCCCCCAACGATCGAGCAAGGCGGCCTCTACCGCCCAGGCGCAGGCGATCCACGGTCCGAAGAGCCGCTCCTCGAACGCCGGCGCGAGCAGGAAGAGCACGCCCGCGGCGTAGCCGTAGCAGAGCGCGAGCGGCCGGTCCTCGGCGTGGCGGCGCAGGATCCAGCGCCCGCCGATCGCGAGGTACGCGGCGGTCGCGAGGAGGAACGCGCCGCGGAACGCGGTGAAGTGCCCGTCGAGGACCCTCAGCCCCGAGAGCGCGTGCAGGGTCGCCGCGAGGCCGAGCACGACGTAGGAGAGGCTGTCGTCCGCGACGCGGCGCCAGACGCTCCACGCGAGGATCTCCGTCGCGAAGAAGAGGAAGAGGATGCTCGGGTAGAGGAGCATCGCCCACGGCGCGCCGGTGCCCTCCGTGATCCACCAGCCGGCGAAGTAGCCGACGACGACGAGGAACGTGAGCAGCCGCAGGAACCCCCACCGCTTCCAGTAGCCGAGGAACAGGAGCCCGCCCGTGAGGATGAGCAGGTAGGTGAAGAGGAAGATCTGGTCCGGGACTCCGGTGCGGAGGAGGATCGGCGTCACGTAGCCGCCGATCGCGGAGAGCACGGCGGTCGTGCGCGTGTCGTAGCGGATCGCGATGAGGACGCCGGCGACGACCGTCGCGGCCATGCCCGCGAACGCGGCGCCGCGGGAGAGGATCGGCTCGCCGTCCACGAGGAGGAGCTTGAAACCCGCGAAGAAGACGACGAAGAGGACGCCGATGCCGCCGCCCCAGAAGCCGCGCGCGAGGACCGCGTAGCTCCGGCGGTCGGAGAGCATGCCTGCACCGAGGAGCCCCGCGCCGAGCAGGAGGCCGCCCCAGAACCGCATGACGGGCGTGATCCAGCCCTGCTCGAAGGAGTACTTCATCGCGTACGCGACGCCGAAGAGGATGGCGAGGATCCCGACCCAGTTGAACCAGCGGCCGCCGATCCGCTCCTCGAGCGTGGGCCCCTTCGCGCGCGTCTCGGCCACCTCGGCGAG
>JAKLKT010000500.1 GCA_023150495.1 Planctomycetota bacterium | reverse complement strand
AGGGACATCGTCGAGATCCGGGCGGCGTTCCAGGCGTTCGCCGCGCAGGTCTCGGGGCTGCTCGTCGTGCACGAGTCGCTGAAGGAGATCCTCGGCCGCGCGAGCGGCGTGCGCGCCCGCGTGCTCACCTACGGCCCCTCGGCGGACGCGGACCTCCGCGTGACGCCCGTGCCGCCCTCCTCGTTCGTCGCCGGCGGCCGCGAGTTCAAGCTGAAGGTGCCCGGGTTCCACAACGCGCTCAACGCCGCCGCGGTCCTGCTCGCGACGAGGGAGCTCGGGATCCCCCGCGAGGTGGTGGCCCGCGCGCTGGAGCGGTTCGAGGGGGTGAAGCGCCGGCTGCAGGTCGTGGGGGCGACGCGCGGCGTCTCCGTGATCGACGACTACGCGCACCACCCGACCGAGGTGGCCGCCGGCCTCAGCGCGCTCCGCGACCAGTACACGCCGCGGCGGCTCTGGGTCGTCTTCCAGCCTCACCAGTACTCGAGGCTCCGGAGGTTCCTGCCGGAGTTCGCGGAGGCGCTCGCGCGCGCGGACCGGATCGTGATCCCGGAGGTCTTCGCCGCGCGCGACGCGGACGACGACCGGAAGGCGGTCACGCCCGACGACCTCGTCGCCGAGGTCCGGCGGCGGGGCGGGGACGCGGTCCACATCAAGGACTTCACGGGGATCGTCGACTTCGTCCGGACGCAGGCGAGGCCGGGCGACGTCGTGGTCACCATGGGGGCGGGGGACGTCGGCGATGTTGCCGGCCGGCTGGCACAGGCGCTTTGAGCACCGCGCCGCCGAGGAGCGGCCGCTCGCGCCGCTCACGACCTTCCGTATCGGCGGGCCGGCCCAGATCTTCCTCGAGCCCGAGAACGTGGACGAGCTCGCGGAGGCGATCGCGAACCTCCGGCGCGGCGGGATCCCGTGGAGGGTCCTCGGCGGCGGCAGCAACCTGCTCGTCGCGGACAAGGGCGTGCGCGGCGCCGTCGTCTCGCTCTCGCGCCTCGCCGCCGTCCGCAGGAGCGACCGGCTCCTCGAGGTCGACGCGGGCGCGCGCCTGATCGAGGTCGTGCGGATCGCCGCGAGCGCCGGCCTCGGGGGGTTCGAGGGCCTCGCCGGGATCCCGGGGCGCGTGGGCGGGGCCGTCTTCGGCAACGCCGGCAGCCGCTACGGCGCGATCGGCGACCTCGTCGTCGCCCTCGACCTGATGGAGCCGGACGGCAAGCTCCGGCGCGTCGTCCCCCACGCGGGGTTCTTCCGCTACCGCGGCTCCGACGTCGGCGACCGGATCGTCGTGCGCGCGCTGCTGGCGGGGAGCGAGGCCGACCCGCGGCTGCTCCGCGCGAAGGTGCGGGATCTCCTGCGCGAACGGAAGGCCTCGCAGCCCGGCTGGGTCGGGAACGCGGGCTGCATCTTCAAGAACCCGCCCGGCCACGCGGCGGGGCGCCTCATCGACGCCGCGGGCCTGAAGGGCCTCCGCGCCGGCGGGATCTTCGTGTCAGAGCGCCACGCCAACTTCTTCGAGAACGACGGCACGGGCACCGCTTCCGACGTGCTGAGGCTCGTCGACGCGGTGCGCGACCGCGTGCGGAGGGCACATGGCGTGGAGCTCGAGATGGAGGTGCGCCGGTGGGAGTGAAGGGGAAGGGCGACGCCCTCGCCGCCGCGGCGAAGGCCTTCCTCTCGTCGCGGCTCGTCTGGATCGCGCTCCTCTGCGGGCTCCTCTGGGTCGGCGCCCGCCGAGCGCAGGACAGCCTCGCGAAGGACCCGCGCTTCCTCGCGGTGCCGGTCGGCCTCGACGTCCGCGGCCCCTCGTGGGGCGGCGACGAGGTCCTCGGCCCCGTGCGCGAGAGGCTTAAGCGGCTCGGGCCCCTCAACCTCTTCGACCGGAGGTTCGAGGAGAAGGTGCGCGCGGCCCTCGCGGAGGTCCCGGGCGTCGCGTGCGTCCACGACGTGCGCCGCCACTGGCCGGACCGCTACGGCGTCTCGTTCCGCCTCTACCGTCCCGTGGCCGTCGTCGTCCACGGCAACCGCGAGATCCCGGTCACGGGCAGGGGCGTCGCGCTTCCGTACGAGCCCTACGCCCGCGCCTCGGAGGGCCTCTTCCGCATCACCGGCGTCCCCGAAGCGCCGCCGCCCCTCGGCAGGCCCTGGCGCTCGGAGGCGCTCGCGGACGGCCTCGCGACGCTCCGCCAGCTCGGGGGGAACCTCGACCGGATCCACCCGCTCCTCCTCGGCAGCATCGACGTCTCCCGCGCGCGCGATCCGAAGAAGGGCGTCGTGCTCAAGGGCGACGCGGACGTGACCGTGCTCTGGGGCCGCCCGCGCGCGCCGGTCGGCGAGAACCCGGTCGAGAAGAAGGTCTCCCTGCTCGAGATCGCGGCGGCGAACGTGCGGTCCGTGCAGGGCCAGGCCGTCGACGTGCGGTTCGACACGATCTATCTGCGACAATCGTCGCCCTGATGATCCCCCTGCGCGAGGCCCTCTCGGGACTCCTGCTCCTCGCGCTCCTCGGCGGCGCGCTGCTCCTCCTCCCCGAGAAGCCGGGTCCCGGTCCACTTGCGCTCGTGACCGGCCTCGCCGCGCTCCACGCGGCGCTCCTCTCGCCGCTCGTCGGGAAGGGGCCCGCGGTTCTCGGCCTCCTCCCGCCGCTCCTCGCGCTGCCCGCGATCGCCGCGGCCTCGTACGGCCACACCTCCGCCGCGCTCCTCGGGTCCATCCTGCTCGCGACGCTCGCGGCCGCGTCGGGGTCCGCGGCGCGCGCGCTCGGCGACGCGCGCGCGGGCCTCTACGCCCCGTCGATCGTCCTCGTCTTCGCCGCGCCGTACGCGCTCCGCTACCTCGTGCTCGAGTTCGGC
>JAKLKT010000499.1 GCA_023150495.1 Planctomycetota bacterium | reverse complement strand
GAGACCGAGCTCGACAGGACGATCCTCGAGGCGATCGCCGACCCGCTCACGCACATCGTGCGGAACAGCCTCGACCACGGCTTCGAGCGTCCCGACACGCGCAAGGCCGTCGGCAAGCCAGCGACCGGGCGCCTCACGCTCTCCGCCTACCAGGAGGGGGGCCACGTCGTGATCGAGATCAGGGACGACGGCCAGGGGATCGACCCGGAGCGCGTGCGGCGCGTGGCCGTCGAGCGGGGCGTCCGCACGCGCGACGAGGCCGCGGCGCTCTCCGACGCCGACGCGACGAAGCTCGTCTTCCTGCCGGGGTTCTCGACGGCCGCCGAGGTGACGTCGGTGTCGGGCCGCGGCGTCGGGATGGACGTCGTCCGGACCAATGTGGAGGGGGTCGGGGGGACCGTGGACCTCTCGAGCAGGCCGGGCAAGGGGACGACCGTGCGCATCCTCCTCCCCCTCACGCTCGCGATCCTCCCCGCGCTCGTCGTCTCCGCGGGCGGGCAGCGGTTCATCGTGCCGCAGAGCTACCTCCGGGAGCTCGTGCTCGTGCAGGAGCGCGAGCGGAGGGTCAGGATCCAGCGCGTGCAGGACGCGCCGGTGCTCCGCCTGCGCGGGAGGCTGCTGCCGCTCCTCCACCTCGACGAGCAGCTCGGGCTACGGGCCCGCGGCGCGCCGCGGGAGGGTTCTGTGTCGGTCGTCGTCCTCGACCTCGAGGACCGCCGTTTCGGCCTCGTCGTCGACAGGATCCTCGACACGCAGGAGACGGTCGTGAAGCCGCTCGGCCCGCCGCTCGACGCGATCCCGGTCTACGCGGGCGCGACGATCCTCGGCGACGGCACGATCGCGCTCATCTTGGACGTGCCCGGCCTCGCCGAGGCCGCGGGCATCCTCGACGAGGCGGCGGCGGCGTGGCAGGAGGACCCCGTGCCGCCCGAGCAGAAGCGGGAGCGGTTCCTCCTCGTGCAGGCGCCCGACGACGGACGCGCGGTCGTGCCGATCGGGTCGATCGCGCGCCTCGAGGAGTTCCCGGCGCGCGCGATCGAGCACGCGGGCGAGCAGGAGGTGCTCCAGTACCGCGGGAGGATCCTGCCGCTCCTGCGCGTGTCGGACCTCCTCGAGGAGCGGCGGCGGAAGAGGCGGAAGCCGGAGGTCGTGGACACCGAGGCCGAGCGCCGCCGCGTGCAGGTCGCGGTCCTCGGCGACGGCGGCGTCGGGCTCGTGATCGACCGGATCCTCGACATCATCGATGTCGCGCCCGAGGTGCAGTCACCCGGGAGTCGCGCCGGGGTGAAGGGCACGATGATCGTCGAGGGCCGGGTGGCGGAGGTGCTCGACGTCGAGGAGCTCCGCCGCATGGCGGGGGGGCGCGGGGGGGACGCGTGAGGGTCTGCACGTTCCACCTCGGCGGCATGGTGCTCGCGCTGCCGTCGGACGACGTCCGCGAGGTGATCCGCCACGACGCGCCGACGCCGGTGCCGCTCGCGCCGCCCGACGTGGTCGGCCTGATCAGCCTCCGCGGCGAGATGGCGACCGTCGTCGACCTCGCGCGCCGCCTCGGCCGCGAGGCGCCTCCGCCCGCCGGGATCGGGCTCGTCCTCCGCCGCGAGAGGGGGACGGTCTCGGTCCGGGCCGAGCGCGCGGGCGACGTGATCGAGGCGGACGACGCCACGTTCGAGCCGCCGCCCGAGACCCTCAAGGGCACCGCCAGGGAGCTCGTCCGCGGCAGCTTCAAGGTCGGCGACGGCCTCGTGCTCCTCCTCGACGGCGGCCGGATCTGACGCGCGCGCCGCCTCGCCGAAAGCGCCGGGAGGCGGAGGGCGGGCCCACGGGCCCCCCTCGATCCCAACCTTGGCACGCGGCGTACCCTAGATGGTCCGTGGCCGTCCCATCCCGGGCGGCGGATCGGAGGAGAAGATGAACCGCACGTTCCTCGCGGCGGCGATCGGTGTCGCGATCGTCCTCGCGCTCGGCCCCGGCTCGCCCGCCCACGGGCAGGAGGGGGAGGCGGAGGGGGCGAAGGCCTTCCCGCCCGAGCAGATCGAGCAGCTGGTCGCGCCGATCGCGCTCCACCCGGACGACCTCGTCTCCCAGATCCTCATGGCCTCGACCTACCCGCTCGAGGTCGTCGAGGCCTCGCGCTGGGTCAAGGCGAACAAGAGCCTCAAGGGGGACGCGCTCGCGAACGCGCTCAAGTCGAAGAGCTGGGATCCGAGCGTGAGGTCGCTCGTCAACTTCCCCGACGTCCTCGAGATGATGGACAAGAAGCTCGACTGGACGCAGAACCTCGGGAACGCCTTCCTCGCCGACAAGAAGGCCGTGATGGACGCGATCCAGAAGCTCCGGAAGAAGGCGATGGACGAGGGCAACCTCAAGTCCACGAAGGAGGTCAACGTCACGACCGAGGGCGAGACGATCGTGATCGTGACCACCGACCCCGACGTGGTCTACGTGCCGGTCTACGACCCTGGGGTCATCTACGGCACGTGGCCCTACCCGGCGTACCCGCCGTACTACTACTACCCGCCCTACTATCGCCCGCACCCCACGCCCTACGGCTTCGGCGTGGGGATCGCGATCGGCGTCGCGTGGGGCTACGCGTGGGGCAGCTGCAACTGGGGCCACTGCGACGTCGACGTCGACATCGACAGGAACGTCAACCGCAACCGGAACATCGACCGCAACTGGTACAAGAAGAACATGAACATGGCCGACGGCCGGGGCACGTTCCAGCACGACGCGACCCACCGGCGCGGCGTCGGCTACGCGGACCGCGCGACCGCGCAGCGCTACAACCGCGGGCCCTCCCCGACCGCCGCGTCGCGCGACGCGTACCGCGGGCGCTCCGGCTC
>JAKLKT010000498.1 GCA_023150495.1 Planctomycetota bacterium | reverse complement strand
GACGGTCGCGGACCTCCACCGGCGGCTCGACGCGGGCGCGATCGGCGCGGACGTCCCGCTCGACGTGCTGCGCGAGGGCGTGCCGGTGCGCCTCGCGCTGAGGCCGCGCGAACGGGCGGCGCGGTGACGATCGGCGCGCTCCTCGCGGAGCAGGGCGTCGTCATCCTCGACGGCGGCCTCGCGACCGAGCTCGAGGGGAGGGGATTCCGCCTCTCCGACGAGCTCTGGTCGGCGCGGCTCCTGCGGGACGACCCGGGCGCGATCCGCGAGGTCCACCGCGCGTACGTCGAGGCGGGCGCGGACTGCGTGATCACCGCGAGCTACCAGGCGACGCTCGAGCGGCTGCCGGCGGAGCTCCTGCGGCTCTCCGTCACGCTCGCGCGCGAGGCGAATCCGAGGATCGTCGCGGCGAGCGTCGGGCCGTACGGGGCGACGCGGGCGGACGGCTCCGAGTACACGGGCGCCTACGACCTCGACGAGAGGGGGCTCCGGGGGCAGCACGCGCCGCGGCTGCACGTGCTGAAGGAGAGCGGGGCCGACCTCCTCGCGTGCGAGACGATCCCGTCGTATCCGGAGGCGCGCGCGCTCGCGTCGCTCCTCGAGGGCGCACCCGCGTGGTTCAGCTTCAGCTGCCGGGACGGGGAGCGGTTGAGCGACGGGACGCCGATCGAGACGTGCGCGCGCCATCTCGACGGCATCCCCGAGGTCGTGGCGATCGGCGTCAACTGCACGCCTCCGAGGTTCGTGGAGAGCCTCGTCGCCCGCATCCGCGCGGTCACGGGAAAGCCGATCGTCGCCTACCCGAACTCGGGCGAGCACTGGGACGCCCTTCGGCGCAGCTGGACCGGCACGCGGGACCCGGGCGAGTTCGCGGAGATGGCGCTGCGCTGGCGCGACGCGGGCGCGACGATCCTCGGCGGCTGCTGCCGCACCGGCCCCGCGCACATCCGCGCGCTACGCGCCCGGCTGCTTCCGTAGCCCGAGCGCGCACATCCCGACGAGCGCGCTCACGGCCGACGCGCCGAGGATGCCGACCTTCGCGGCGTCGAGCAGCTCCGGCGGCAGCGCGAGGCCCGCGATGAAGAGCGACATCGTGAAGCCGATGCCCGCGAGCGCGCCGCCCGCCGCGACGGCGCCCCAGCCGACGCCCGCGGGGAGCCGCGCGAGCCCGGCCTTCACCGCGACCCACGAGAAGGCGACGATCCCGACCGGCTTCCCGACCACGAGGCCGAGCCCCACGGCCGTCGCGACCGGATCGCGGAACGCGCCGGGCTCGAGCCTCACGCCGGCGTTCGCGAGCGCGAAGAGCGGCATGATCACGAAGCCGACCCACGGGTGGAGCGCGGTCTCGAGCCGCTCGAGGGGCGACATGCTCTCGCGCGCCGCGATCGCGAGCGTCCTCCCCCCGGAGCCCCCCTCCTTCAATATCCCCTGGAGCCTCTCGGTGTCGACCCACGGCCGGATCGGCGTCAACCACCCGAGGATCACGCCGGCGATCGTCGCGTGCACGCCGGACTCGTGGAACGCGAACCACACGAGCGCGCCGACGACGACGTAGACGGGGATGCTCCGCACGCCGAGCTTCTGGAGGAGGACGACGACGGCGATGCCGACGGCACCGAGGCCGAGCGCAAGGAGGTCGAGCCCGGCCGTGTACCCGATCGCGATCACGAGGATCGCGCCGATGTCGTCCGCGATCGCGAGCGAGAGGAGCATCACGCGGAGCCCGTTCGGCACGCGCCGCCCGAGCACCGCCATGCAGCCGACGACGAACGCGATGTCGGTCGCCATCGGGATGCCCCAGCCGGACTCGCCGGGCTCGCCTGCCTGGAGCGCGAGGTAGATCGCGGCCGGCACGGCCATGCCGCCGAGCGCCGCCGCGAGCGGGAGCGCCGCGGCGCGCAGGCTGGAGAGCTCGCCGGAGACGACCTCGCGTTTCACCTCGAGGCCGATGACGAAGAAGAAGACCGCCATCAGCGCGTCGTTGATCCAGTGCTTCAGCGTGTGCTCGAGCACGAAGCCGCCGGCGCGGACGCCCGCCTTCGTCTGGAAGAAGCCGAGGAAGGCGTCGGCCCAGGCGGAGTTCGCGGCGACGAGCGCGGCGACGGTCGCGAGGAGCAGGAGGATGCCGCTCGCCGCCTGGATGTGGAGGAAGCGCTGGACCGGCGCGAGGAGACGGTCGACGGGTTCCTTCGGGAGGTGCACCCGCCCAGAATAAGGGGAAGGGGCGCGGGGAAGGGGGAATCTACGGACGTTCCGTGCCGCACTCCCAGCACGAGGTGAAGCGGCCGTCGAGCTTCTCGCCGCACTTCGGGCATTCCCACGCGGGCGCCTCGGGCTCCTCGCGCCGCCACTCCGCGATGACGGCCTCGGCCTCCTCCGCGCGGCTCTCGTCGAGGATGCAGACGGAGGGGAGCGCGGCCTCGACGATCTCGCCGACGCCGGTCGTGAGCATGTCGTTCTCGACGACCGCGGCGATGCCCGCGTTCTCGAGCAGCCCGCGCACGAGGTGCGCCTCGGCCGGGTTCCTCGTGACGTAGACCTCCTTCACGCCGTCGAGGCTACCACGGACCGCCGGGGATCGTCCGCTCGCGGTCGCAAAGGACGCGGCCCGCGCCCCTGTGCGCGAATGCGCCGCCGTACCGGCGGGTAACGCGCATTCATGGGGCTCTACGAATTCCTCTACCCGCACGTCGCCCAAGCGGAGGCGCTGCGGAACATCGCCGCCTCCATGGGCAGGGCCGCACGGGCCGACGCCGCCGCGAGACGGAGGGCGGCGGAGTCCGACGAGGGCGTCGGCATGCTCGCGCTGGTCCTCCTCGGCCTCGTCGGCGCGCTGGTCGAGAAG
>JAKLKT010000497.1 GCA_023150495.1 Planctomycetota bacterium | reverse complement strand
CCGACCTCGTCCACGCGGAGATCCACGTCGAAGGACTCGATCTGCTTCCTGATGATCGAGCTGATCTCGTCGGTCCTGATCTGCATAGGTTCCTATCCCTGTCGGTGCGTGGCGACGAGCATCCGCCGCAAGTCCATGAGGCCGCGGCGCACCGTCCCGTCGAGGACGTAGTCGCCGAGGTTGACCCGGATGCCGCCGACGACGTCCGGGTCGATCGTCTGGTGGAGCACGACGGTCTTCCTCGTCCGCTGCTCCAGCGCCGCGGCGAGGTCGTCGTCCAGCTTCTTCGCCGTGGTCACGTGCGCGCGCACGCGGCCCTCGTGCTCGTCCCGGTACCGGTCGAACTCCTGGACGACGTTGTCGAAGAGCGGCTCGCGCCGCTTCTGGACGAGGACATGGATGAGTCCGAGGACGGCCCGCGAGACCTTCCCCTCGAACGCCATGTGGAGGATCCGCCGCTTGTCCTCGCGGCGGAGCTGGGGGGCCTGGAAGAACGCCCTGAGCTTCGGGTCGAGCCCCTGGATCGCCGTGTGGACCGCGTGCAGGTCGTCGAAGATCCTGCCGACGGACTTCTCCTCGACGCCGAGCTCGAAGAGGGCCCTCGCGTAGACGCGGGCGGCGGCGCGCGAGACGTTCATCGCTTCGCCACCACCTCGTCGATGACCTCGCGCGCGAGGCGCCGGTGGTCCTCGTCGCGCATCTCCCTCTTGAGCAGGCGCGCCGACGCCTCGAGGGTGAGCTCGACCGCGGCACGCTTCAGGTCCTCGACCGCGTGGGCGCGCTCGAGGCCGATCTCCTTCTTGGCCCGCTCCCGCTCCGCGCCGATCTCCCTCTGCGCGGCGGCGAGCGCATCGTTCCTCGCGTTCTCGGCCGCGACGCGGGCGTCGGCGACGAACTTCTGCGCCTCCTTGCGGGCCTCCTCGAGGATCTGCTCCTGCTTCGTCATCAGCTCCTGGGCCCGTTTCTCGGCCTCCTCGGCCTTCTTGAGCCCTTCGGCGATGCGGACCTCGCGCTCCTCCATCTTGGCCGCGAGCATGGGCCACGCCATCTTCTTCAAGGCAAGGAAGGTGACGCCGAACGCCACCCACGCCCAGAGGATCGTGTACCCGCTGACGTCGGTCAGGCCGCCTTCCGCGGCGATGAGCGTGAGGCCCATTACTTGAACGCGCCGCCCGCCGTGAAGTTGATCAGCATGCAGACGACGACGGCGAAGAGGCAGACGCCCTCGATGAAGGCCGCGGTGATGATCGTCACGCCGCGGATGTCGCCGGCCGCCTCGGGCTGGCGGGCGATCGACTCGGTGGCGCTCGACGCGACGCGGCCGATGCCGATCGCGGCGGCGATGGCGGCGATGCCGGCGCCGATGCCGGCGAGGGCGAGGCCCCACTGGACCTGGAGGATTTCGGCAGCCTGGGCGAGAAGCGGGAACATGAGTTTCTCCTGATTCCTATTGTGTGGACTAGTGTTCCTCGGCCACGGCCAAGCTGGTGAAGATGGCCGTGAGCACCGTGAAGATGTAGGCCTGGATGAGCGCGACGAGCGTCTCGAAGAGCATGATGAAGAGCATGAACGCGAAGCTGGCGAAGGACGCCGAGGCGCCGACCGCGGCATTCGCGTAGTGGGCGATGCCCCACAGGAAGCCGAAGAGGACCGCGAGGATCGCGTGGCCGGCGGTCATGTTCGCGAAGAGACGCACGGTGAGCGCGAAGGGCTTCGTGAAGAGCCCGACGAACTCGATCAGCCAGACGATCGGCCAGAGGGGCGCGGGCACGCCGTGGGGCACGAGGTGGAGCCAGTACTTGCCCCAGCCGTGCTGCTTCATGCCCGACACCTGGATCGTGACGAAGGCGATGAGCGCGAGCGCGGCCGTCACCGCGAGATTGCCGGTCGCCGTGCGGTGCCACAGGTTGAACGGGAAGGGGAGCATCCCGAGCAGGTTCGAGAAGAGGATGAAGAAGAAGAGCGTCCAGAAGAACGGGACGTAGCGCCGCCCCTTCTCCTCCCCGAGCCACGGGTAGACGATGTCGTCGCGGACGAAGACGAGGCCGATCTCGAGCAGCGCGAGGATCCCGGTCTTCTTCGGCTTCGTCGCGATGGCCTTCGCCGCCCAGGAGAAGAGCCAGATCATCAGCCCGGCCACCATGAGCATGAGGACGTGGTGGGCGGTGAGGAACCTCCCGAGGATCTTGTAGTCGAGGAGGTGATCGACGACGCTGCCGGCCGCGAGAAGCCTCATGCGACCCTCCGCGTGGCGTTGAGCGAGCGCTCGACGAGGAGGACCTCAAGGCCCATGTAGACGAAGAAGAAGAGGAGGAAGGTGAGCGCGAAGGCGACCGGGTCGACCGATTCCATCCGATGGAACACGACCATCAGGCCGACGAGCGCTCCGAGGCGCGCGAGGAACCCCGTGAGGAAGGTCCGCATCGCCGACCTCATCCCCGCTCGCAGCGCCCGGCGCGTGACGACGTAACCCACGACGAGGTTGAGGATGCCGAGGCCCGCGCCGACGGCGGTTCCCCGGAGCCCCTCCGTATCGAGATCGATGTACGCGGCCGATGCCGCCATGAGGAGGACGATGAAGCCTCCCACGGCGAACAGTCCGGCGGTCGTCGTTCTCGTCATTTCCGGTTCGAGTCGAGGACCTGCCGAACGAGGCTCCACGTGCCGCCGACGAACCCCAGAAGCAGGAGCACGATGGTGAAAAGCGGCTCGGTCCCGAACCGGCCGTCCAGCCATGTGCCCAAGAGCGTCAGGAGGAAGATCGTGAGCCCGAACTGGACTCCCACCCCCGCATACCGGAGGTACTTCCGCTCGACGCGCTTCTTCTGGTCTTCGCGGGGAAACGTCGCAGGTT
>JAKLKT010000496.1 GCA_023150495.1 Planctomycetota bacterium | reverse complement strand
CGCCTCTTCGGCTCCGACCCCACGCGCTGGCTCGAGCCCGTCCTGAACCCCTGGACGACGCTCGTCCTCGAGGTCTGCTACTCGAGCTACTTCTTCCTGCCCGTGCTCCTCGCCGTGGTCGTGCTGCGCCAGCGGCGCTACGGGGACTTCCTCTCCTACGCGGCGACGATCGTCGGCTGCTTCTTCACCACGTACGTCGGGTACTACCTCGTGCCCGCGTACGGCCCGCGCGCCTACATCCCGTACGAGACGCACCTCCCCTTCGGCCCCGTCGCGCGCGCCCTCTACGACGCGATCGACACGCTCGACTACATCAAGCTGAACGCGTTCCCGTCCGGCCATACCGCCGTGAGCCTCGTCTGCCTCGCGATCCTCTGGCGCGAGGACAGGAAGCTCGGACGACTCTCCGCGCCGCTGGTCGCGGGGCTCATCCTCGCGACGCTCGCGCACCGCTACCACTACCTGATCGACGTCGTGGCGGGAGCGATGGTCGCGGTCCTGTGGGTCCCGTTCGGCATGCGGCTCGTCTTCCGCTTCGACGGACGCGGGGGGGCTCCGGGGGCCGGGCCCTCGCCTGCTACGGGCCCTTGAGCCGCCCGATCCTGTCCCGCAGCGCCTGCTCGCGGCTCTCGAGCTCGCCCACGATGCCGCCGGACGCGGCGGCCTCGTCCAGGAACTTCCGCGCCTGCGCGCCGTCGGACAGGTTCGTGGCCGCCTCCGCGGCGTCGAGCCAGTAGCCCGCCGCCCTGTCCTTCGCCTGCGACTCCAGCGCGAGCTGCGCGAGATCCCGGCTGCACTCCATCGCGCGCCGGGCACGCTCCGGATCGGAGGCATCCTTGCGGAGCGCCTCGCGATACGCGAGCAGCAGCTCCTCGCGCAGGCCCGCCGGCAGCTTGTCGGAAGCCGCGTTGTCGGCCGCGTCCTTGTACCGCTGGAGCAGCTGGGGCTCCTTCTGCTTCTCCTGCGGCAACCGCGCGTAGAGGGTGGCGAGGCGGTACCGCGCGGTCCCCGCGGGGATCTTGGCCTGGTCGCACGCCTTGACGAGGACCCCGGCGAGCTGCTCGAGGCGCTCCGCGTCGCCGCCCCGCTCCTGCTCGAGGAGCTGGCACGCGGCCTCGAGGTCGAGCGGCTTCTGCTCGGGCGCGTCCGCCGCCGCCCCCTTCATCGTCGCGAGCCGCTCGAGGAGGACGAGCTTCGCCTCCCTGACCGCGTCCAGGAGGGTCGGATCGAGGTCCTTCGTCTGCGCGAGCTTCTCGAGCGTGGCCGCCGACCGGCGGCCGCCCTTCTTCCCGAGCGCCTCGATCACGACCTTGCGCGCGTCGAGCGGCTGCTCCTTGTCGGCCACGAGAGCCATCAGGTCGGCGTGGATGCTCTCGTCGTCGCGCCCCCACGGCAGGAGGCCCTCCTCCACAACGATGCGCCGGACCTGCACCTTCGCGTGCGTGCCCGCGAGCGCGAGGAGCGCCTTCCTCGCGGCGTCGGTGCGCCGCTTGGCGAGCACCTTCGCGCAGTCGCGCATCTCGGCTTCCGTCAGCTCGGGGCTCGTCCCGCTCGCGAGGTAGCCGGCGACGACCGTCACGACGTTCACGGGCTCCGTCGCGACCGTGATGTGGGGCTGCGTGAGCAGGTTGAGGATCTGCGCCCGGATCGCCGGCTCCTTCTCCGCGCCCTGGAGCAGGCTCGCAAGCCGGATGCTCACGAAATTCGTCTGCTTCGGCACCCGCTGGGCCAGCAGGCCGAGCTGCTGGACGGCCTGCCTCCGGACGTCCGCGGAGGGGAACCGCTCGGCGAACGCGTGCAGCGCCCGCCCCTCGTCGTCGATCACCCCGAGGAGCCAGACGGACGCCGAGCCGAGCTTCTCGTGGGTCGGGCCGCTGCCCGGCAGGCCCGCGAGGCGCCCGATCACCTCGCGCACCTCCTCCGGCTTGTTCGTCTTGCCGAGCTCGGTCGCGAACCGCTGGAGCGCCCCGAGGAGCGGGACGAGGACGTTCGGGTCGGGCGGATCGCGGAGGGTCTCGTCCGCGACGCCGCCGAAGACGCGGCGCACGAGCTCCGAGGGGTCCTTGATCCCGTTCTGCTCCGCGAGCTTCTGGATGCGCATCGCCGCGTACACGCGGTAGGGGCCGCCCTTCTCCAGCTCGTCGAGCGCCTCCGCGAGGGTCGCATTCTCGAGCGAGGCGCGCCGGTACTCCTCGTTCTCCCTCTCCTTCTCGGTGAGGTTCCCGATCCGCTCCTCGACGAGATCCTGGAACGAGTCGAACTTGCGCGCGACGAGGAAGTCCTTCGCCTCCTTGAGCGTCGAGACGCCGAACCACCGCGCGACGTACTCGCGCGCCACGCTCTTCACCGGCTCGTCGGCCGACGCGAGACCGACCTCCACGATCGCCTCGGCGGCCTTGCGCCGCGGGATCTTGCCGAGCGCGATCAGCGCCGCCTCGCGCCCCGCCGCGTCCGGCGCCTCGCGCGCCATCGCGAGGCACGCCTCGAGCAGCGGCAGGCCGCGGTCGTCCTCCCACACGGCCTGGATGCGGCGGAGCACCTTGCTCCTGTGCTTCTCGACGACGAGGAGCCGGCAGATGCGCTCGACATAGGGCCGGTAGTCGTGCTCGCGCTCGCGATCGCCGAGCAGCGTCGCCACGACCGCGTGCACGACCTCGGGGTCGCGCAGGGGGTCGAGGCCCTTGTCGGCGAGCTTGTCGAGGCCCTCCTTCTTCGTCTTCTCGATCTTGTCGAGCGCCTCGACGCGGTCGTCCGGCGCCGTGCGATCGTCGAGCGCGATCTCGATCCAGTCGTCGATGCCCTGGGCGGCGGCTACGGACGAGAGCAGGAGGGCGGCGAGGACCGTGCGGCGCATGCGGGA